>NZ_WHJI01000019.1:0-127392 GCF_011682155.1 Massilia sp. CCM 8734 | reverse complement strand
AGTTTCTTAGCAACTTCTGGAAACTTGGGTTCCCGCCGTCGCGGGAACGACGATGTGTCTGTGTAACGACGACCGTGGCAGGCCGGGGAATTGGGAATTACTGCGAACTAAGCAACTGCGCCTGCGGATTTGATTACCCCGAATGCGACCTTGGAGACGATTCGCAAGACGGCGGAAGCGGCGAAAGCGGCGAAAGCGATCAAGTAATCAAGGAAGCGCTACCCGCAAAACCGTCGTTCCCGCAGCGGCGGGAACCCAAGTTTCTTAGCAACTTCTGGAAACTTGGGTTCCCGCCGTCGCGGGAACGACGATGTGTCTGTGTAACGACGACCGTGGCAGGCCGGGGAATTGGGAATTACTGCGAACTAAGCAACTGCGCCTGCGGCAGCAGTTCAAGACCAAGCTCGGCCGGCAGAGGCAGCGGGCGGTCATAAGCACTCTTGGCTTCGGTTACCGGTGCTGTAAAGAAACATGCCACGGTGGCGATAAACGCCAAACCAATGACATTGCGTATCCACATCGACCCCGCCACATGAATTGTCTCCGGCGAAATCAACAAGCTGAAATTGTCTGGGCTTTTCACACTGCCTCCTGTCATAGTTTTGTAATAATTTATACCCTTTTTCGATAAAAGCCTAGTTAATCTTGCGTCGGATTGATGCATATGTGGGTCAGTCCATACAGCCTATTTATTTGCTGCCCGCTTGAGCCAGCGCATCACACTTCCGAGTATCGGCAGCTTCTCGTAAAGCTCCTCGGCGGCATCCCAATAATCCCGATGCAGCATCACTGCCCCGCTCGCATCAAAGCGGATCCGGGTCGCGCCGCGAATGCATTGCGGCGCCGTGGAAAAGCGCTTCATCCGAAACAGGAACTCCCACGTCAAAAAGGCATCGTCGCCCTGCAACACGGTTGACGTCACCACAAACCGCGGCTGCTCGACCTGCTCGAACATATGCTCGAAGATGGCGACGATCGGCCCGGCCCCGCGCACCTCGTTGAACGGATCCTTGAACTGCGCATCGGGCGCGTAGATCCGCCCGATGTGGGCGCGCAGCGACGCGCCTTCGATGCTTTCGTAAAAGCGCACCAGCCGTGCCAGCTCCGGCGCGCGGTTCATAATCCGGTCACCTTGTGGATCAGCCAGAAATACAGGCGGTACGGCAGCAGGCGCGCCAGGCGCATGCTGTTGGTGAAGCGCTTAGGAAAATGGATATGAAAATGGCCACGTTCGATCCCGTCCACCATCGCATACGCGGCATCGGCGGCGCTCATCAACGCCGGCATCTTGAAGTCGTTACTGGCCGTGAGCGGGGTGTCGACAAACCCCGGATTGATCTGGTACACCGCGATCCCGCGCAAGCGCAAGTCCAGGTACAGCGACTCCGACAGATTGATCAGCGCCGCCTTGGTCGGGCCGTACACCAGCGCCTTGGGCAGCCCGCCGAAACCGGCCACCGACGCGACAATGCCGATTGCGCCGGCGCCCTGCCTGAGCAAGACCGGCAGCGCCACGTCCAGGCAATTGAAGGCGCCGCGCAGGTTCAGGTCGATCATCCGGTTGGCGGCCGCCAGGTCGATCGCGTCCGCCCGCATCTCGTTGTAGCCGCCGGCGACGATCAGCACCAGGTCGACGCCGCCCCACTCGGCCACGATGCGCTGGCAGGCCGTGTCCACGCTGGCCCGATCAAGCACATCGAGCGCCAGCGCCAGCGCGCGCGGCTCGCCCGCCACCAACTGTTCCAGCTTGTCGGCGCTGCGCGCGGAAAACGCCACGCGCGCCCCCAGGTCGAGCAACAGGCGCGCCGCCGCCTCGCCGATCCCGGTCGAGGCGCCGATCATCCACACGCGCTGCCCGCGCCACTCCTTGATGCGCGGGTTCATTGCGGCGCCGCGCCCGTGCGCTTGGTGAACGACAAGGTCACGCTGCCCAGGTTCACGCCGAACTTGCTCATCGCCGTGCGGTTCAACATGACCTTGTCGTCGATCAGGAACATCCAGTCGTCCATGTCCATGTTAATCACCTTGCCGTCGACCGGCAGCGCCAGCACGTACTGCCAGCGCAGCGCATTGCCCGACACGGTACCGCGCGCGGTGCCGACGACATCCGCCGCCGTGGCGCTGAAGGTTCCCGGCCCGGTGCGGGTCAGGGTCCAGATGCGCTTCTGGCGCGTGCCGTCCGCGTAGACAAAATCTTCATCGAGCACGCCCGTGTCGCCATTCCAGGTGCAGCGCATCTGCACCACGAAACGCTTGATGACTTCGCCGGAGCGGTCCTGGAACATGCCGTGCGCGTCCAGGGTGCCGTTGAAGTACTTGGTGATGTCGAGCGCCGGGGTCTGTTTTGCATAGGTTTCGGGCGTGGGCGTGCTGCAGCCGGCAATGGCCAGCGCAAGGGCGCCGGCGGCAAAGATCTGGTGGAGTTTCATGGGCTATCCTTTGGTGATTAACAGTGACGAAGCGGCGCGCGCCACAACATGGCGGCGGCCAGCAATTTGAGGGCGCACGGCAGCAGCGCGTAGGCCGCCGCCAGCGCGGTAGTGCCGCCGCCCGCGCCGGGCACGTAGCCGAGCCACGCCAGCAGCGGAAGGGCGATGCCGGCGGCCAGCGCCAGGGTCATTTGCACGCCCCAGTTCCACACGCCGAAGTAAGCCGCTTCGCGTCCGCCCGCATGACCGGCGCCGGCGATCACGCCGGCCAGCAGCGCCGGCGGCAGCGCCAGGTCGGCCCCCAGCGCCAGCCCTGACAGCAGGCAGATGACGCCGAAGGCGATGCTCGCGCCCGCGCCCAGCCCGAACGCCCAGACAAAGACGGCGGCCGCCAGCAGCATGCCGCCGGCCCACGCGCGCGCCTCGCCGAAGCGGGCGGCGGCGGCTATCCACAGCGGCATCGAGCAGGCCGCCGCAGCGAAGTAAATGATCAGGAACAGGGACGACATGGCCCCCAGCTTGAGCCGGTCGGCCGCGAAAAACAGAAACAGCGTGGCCGGAATCGACGAGGCGACGCCGTTCACGATCAGCACCGCGAACAGGGCGCGGAACGGCGCTTGACGAAACGGCGCGGCCATGGCGCGCCAGCCGGGCCGCGTTTCCAACGCCGCCTTGACCAGCGGTCGCGGCGAACGCGCCAGCAGCAGCGCGCCGCCCGCCGCCAGCGTGGCGCCGAAGGCGAGACTCAATGCGTCGTAGCCGGCCGCGCCGGTCACTGCGGCGGCCAGCACCACGCCCGCCAGGCCGCAAGCTTCGCGCACGCCGGTCACGCGCGCGCGTTCGAGCGGGGCTTGCGTGAGCGCCGCGCCCCAGCTCTGGTGCGCGATGGTGGCGATGCTGAAGCCCAGGTAGACCAGCATCAGCGTGCCGAGAAACCAGGCCATGGTCGCCAGGCTGCCCAGCGCCGGTGGATGGAACAGCGCCACAAAACCGGCCAGCAGCAGCGGCAGCGCCAGCGCCACGTAGCGCGCGTAAGCGCCCTGCCCGCGCTCGATCCACCAGCCGAGCAGCGGGTCGATAAAGGCGGCGGCCACGCGCGCGGCCAGCAGCACGGCGCCGATCAGCGCCAGCGACAGGCCGGCGCGCCCGGCGTAAAACTGGGGCAGGTAAACATAGATCGGCAACGCGACCATCGCCAGCGGCAGGCCGAACAGGCCGTACGCGAGCAGCTTCGCCAGCGACAGGCGGCTCATCGCGGCGCGGCGTCTTTGAGCAGTGCCGTACGCAGCGCGCGCGCGCTGGTGGCGGGATCGAACCAGATGCCGAAAAACGCGCGCGCGAATTGCTGGTCGGGCACCGTGGCCAGCGCCTTGCCATCGAGGTAGAACCGTGCGCCGGCGCCGGGCAGGAACACGCCGCTGATATGCGTGCCTTCCTTTACATCCGGGAAAATGGTCTTCATGGTGGCCAGCCACTGGGCGCGTTGGGCGGGCGTGCCGGCGCCGGTTTTTTCCATCTGCCCGGCGCTGGCCTCGGCGATCTTGACGCCATCGAGCTTGCGCGCGTAGCGCAGGTCGAGCACAAACGGCGCAGCAAAGGGAGCGTCGGGCCGGTAGCCCTTCTCGCCCACCCACAGCTCGGCCTCGTAGATCGCCAGTCCGAACCAGGTAAAGGTGCCTTTGCCGGCCACGCGCGCCTGCGCCAGGTGTTCTTCGATATGGCCCGGCGCGGCGCCGGCGGACTTGACGACCATCAGCGCACAGGCGGACAGCAGGAGCTGGCGGCGCCGCATCTCAGGCTTTCGTCAGGGTGAAGTGCATGACGTCGGTGTTCTTTTCACGGAACGCGGCCTCGCAGTAGCACAGGTAGAACTCCCAGGTGCGGATGAAGCGCTCGTCGAAACCCTGCGCGCGCACCTCGTCCAGGCGCGCGTGGAACGCCTGGCGCCATTCAACCAGGGTGTCGGCGTAATCGATGCCGAAACGGTGTTGGCTGGTCACGCTCAAGCCATGTTCGAAGGCCATGCGCTCGAACACCGATGGTGACGGCAGCATCCCACCCGGGAAGATGAACTGCTGGATGAAGTCCGTGCCCTTGCGATAGCGCTCGAACAGTTCGTCGGCGATCACGATGGTCTGGATGCAGGCCCGCCCGCCCGGCTTGAGGTTGCGCGCGATGCACTCGAAGTAGCTTGGCCAGTAGCTCTCGCCCACCGCTTCGAACATTTCGATCGAGGCGATCGCATCGTACTGGCCGTCGCTGTCGCGGTAGTCGCACAGGCGCAGGTCGGTGTTGTCCGCCAGGCCGGCTTGTTCCAGGCGCGTTTTGGCGTAGGCCAGCTGCTGCTCCGACAGGGTCAGTCCGGTGACGTGCACCCGGCCGTCGCGCGCGGCCAGTTCGGCGAAGCCTCCCCAGCCGCAACCGATTTCCAGCACCTTCTGGCCGGGCGAGACCTCCAGCTGGTGCAGGATGCGGCGGTACTTGGCCTTCTGCGCCTGTTCCAGATCGCGCCCACTGGCCTCTGTATACAAGGCGCTCGAATAGGTCATCGACGGGTCGAGCCACAATCTGTAGAACGCGTTGCCGATGTCGTAGTGCGCGTGGATGTTCTTGCGGCTGCCGGACTTGCTGTTGCTGTTCAACAGGTGCTTGATGCGGTACGCCAGGCTGCCCCACCAGCTGCCGTAGACCAGCGTTTCGATGGCGGCGCGGTTGCGCGCCAGCAGCGCGATCAGGCCGGTCAGGTTGTTGGTTTGCCAGTCGCCGCCGATATAGGTTTCGGCAAAGCCGATGTCGCCCGAACGCAGGGCCGCCGAAAAGCAGTTCCAGTTGTTCAGCTCCAGCAGTACCGGCACCGACGCGTCGCCGTAGTGACGCTGCGCGCCGTCCGGCGTAATCAAGGTCAGCGCGCCGTGTTTCAGGTTCTCGAGCAGCTTGAGAATGACTTTGGCGGACGACGGCGCGGGCGTGGCGGCGCGCAGGCGCGGCGCGGCCGGAACAAGCGATGGCAGGGATTGGGAGCTCATCGGGTTACCTTATGTTGGGGTGGAGTCGGTTTGGAAAAGAACGGAACGCGCCGCAGCCACAGGCGCAGCGCTTGAATATGGATGCGCGCCACCACGCCGGCCGTCATCAGCGGAAAGCCGAAGAAGGCGCGCGCCACGCTGGCGCTGGTGATCGGCGCGGCGCTGCCGGACAGGCTCGTTCGCAACAGCGCGCCGTCGGCGTCGTCGTAGTCGATGCAGGCCAGCGTGCTCTCAAGGGCCCGGCCCTCGTTCATGCGCAGCAGGTGGGTGAAGCGGAAGCGGTAGCCGCCCTGCACTTCGCAGAACGGCGAGACGTGGAACACCTTGCGCGCATGCAGTTCCTGGCCGTTGGCGATGTCGGCGCCGGTATCGAGCAAATAGAAGTGGCGTTCGCCGAAGGTATTGCGCACGTCGCACACCAGCGCGCGCAGGGCGCCGTCGCGCCGGTGGCAAAACCAGAACGAGACCGGATTGAACACGAAGCCGAGCACGCGCGGCATGGTTTGCAGCCAGACTTCGCCATCGGCGTCGAGAATGCCTTCCTGGCGCAGCAGGGCGTCGATCCAGTCGACCAGCGGGGCCTTGCCGTCGCCATGGTCGGCGTCGGAAAACGACAGCAAATTGAAGCGGTTGCGCGAGAACAGCGCGCAGCCGAAGCCCTGCGCGGCCATCGCGCGCAGCGGCAGGCGCACGTAATACGTGGCGTAGGCGAAGGCGTTGAACACGGGCCGCAGGCGGGTGTGGCGCACCTGGCCGAAGCACAGCTGCGCGCGCGGCTCGGACGCGGGCTCAGGCCGCCGCATGCTGCGTGCCCTGCATCAGGCGCGTCAAGGCGGCGGCGGCGGCCAGGCCCGACTTGAGGCCATCTTCATGAAAACCATAGCCGGTCCAGGCGCCGGCGAACCAGGTGTTCTGGCGGCCCTGGAAGAGCGCCAGGCGCCCTTGCGCGGCCACGGCGGCGTCGTCGAACACCGGGTGCGCGTAGTCGAACGACTTGATGATGCGCGCCCGGTTCGGCTCGTCGATCGGGTTGAGCGAGACGATCACCGGCGTCTTGAAGGGCAGCGGCTGCAACTGGTTGAGCAGGTAATGCACGCATACCTGCGGCGTGGCCGACGCCGTGCTCTGGTAATTCCAGGCCGACCAGGCCTTGCGGCTGCGCGGCAGGCAGCTCGCGTCCGTGTGCAGCACGGCGCGGTTGGGCTGGTAGCGCACCGCCGACAGGACCGAGCGTTCGTCTTCGCGCGCGTCGGCCAGCAGCGCCAGCGACTGGTCGCTGTGGCAGGCCATGACGACATGGTCGAACTGTTCGCTGTCATTGGCCGTATCGACCCGCACCGAACGCGCGCCGCCGGCCGGATTGCGCGTGACGCTTGTTACCGGCGTGCCGAGGCGGCGCTGGGCAATCGCGGCCAGCAGCTTGTCGACGTAATTGCGCGAGCCGCCGCGCACCGTATGCCACTGCGGGCGGTCGCTCACCTGCAGCAGGCCGTGGTTGTGGCAGAAGCGGATGAAGGTGGCGACCGGGAAGGCCAGCATCTGCTCGGATGGACACGACCAAATGCAGGCGGCCATCGGCAGCAGGTACCAGGCGCGGAACTGCTCGCTGTAATGGTGCTGGTCGAGGAACTCGCCGAGCGACATGGCCGGCATGCTGTTGGCCGTGGCCAGGCTGGTGGCCTGGCGATTGAAGCGCAGGATGTCGCGCACCATGCGCAAAAAGCGCGGGCGCAGCAGGTTGCCGCGCTGGGCGAACAGGGTGTCGAGATTGCTGCCGGCCCATTCCAGCACGCGCGCGCCGGCTTCCGGCCCGAGCGGCAGCTTGACCGAGAACGACATGTCGCTCGGCGCCGTTTCCACGCCAAGCTCGGCGAACAGGGCGATCAGATGCGGGTAGGTACGCTCGTTGAACACCAAAAAGCCGGTGTCCACGCCGTGCGTGACGCCGTCCAGGGTCACGTCCACGGTGTTGCTGTGGCCGCCAAAGTAGGTCCCCGCCTCATACAGGGTCACCTCCGCCCCGCCATGGACAAGCCGGTACGCACACGACAAACCGGAAATCCCCGCCCCAATCACTGCTATCTTCATCATATCCACCTGCTTTCTTGTTTTGTCTAGGACAAACTAGCCACCTGACGGATAATCCGGCAAATAATGAAGGATGTCAACGCTTTGTCCATGACAAACTGAGTTAGTATGGATTTATACGCACCGGGTAGGAAATTGGATTCAAGAAATGCGATTTCGTACGAAGCTGCAACAGCACGAGGCATGGCATCATGTCGGGCCTAGTATCCGGCATGAAAACAAGCTGATACAAAGAGTAGTTTTTTGTATATCATTTCAACTTACAATCAGGGCGATGTCCTGAACAAACCATGAATGCGACAATGAGCCAAGCATCGACCACTGCCGTTTTCAGCAGCATCAGCGATGTTGAACGGGACACCGGCGTCCCCAAGGAAACCCTGCGCGTGTGGGAACGGCGCTATCACTTTCCGCAGCCGCAGCGCGACGCCAACGGCGAGCGCCTGTATCCGCTCGACCAGGTGACGCGCCTGCGGGTGGTCAAGCGCCTGCTCGACATGGGCTACCGGCCCGGCAAGATCATGCACTTGAGTACCGATGAGCTGAGCGACATGGTCAGCAAGTCCGGCACCGGCTCGATCGCCGGCGACGCCGACGACCCGGTGCTGCGCCAGTGCCTGGCCATGATCAAGGCGCACCAGATGCACGAGCTGCGCCAGAAAATGGCCCAGTCCCTGCTGCAACTGGGGCTGCGCCGCTTCGTGCTGGAACTGGTGGCGCCCCTGACCACGCTGGTCGGCGACACCTGGGCCGCCGGCGGCCTGGCCATCTTCGAAGAACACCTGTTCGCCGAAATGTTGCAAAGCGTGATGAGAAACGCCATCTTTTCGGCCAACCAGCAGGTGGGCCAGAGCGACGCCACCCCGCGCATCCTGCTCACCACCGTGCCCCAGGAGCGCCACGGACTGGGCCTGTTGATGGCCGAGGCCCTGTTCGCGCTGGAAGGAGCGCACTGCGTCTCGCTGGGCGTACAGACCCCGCTGGCCGACATCGTGGAAGCGGCACGGGTGCAGCGCGCCGACATCGTGGCGCTGTCGTTTTCGAGCGTGATGTCGCCGCGCGCGGCGGTCGACAATGTGATCGCGCTGCAAAGCCGGCTGGGCGAGCGGGTGCAGGTGTGGGCCGGCGGCAGCTGCGCGGCGCTGGCGCGGCGCCAGCTCGGGCCGAACCGGGTGCTCGACCTGCACGATATCGATGCGGCGGTGGAACGCTGGCGGGCGCAAAACACGGCCGTTGCGAGTTAGGCAGTCCGGCCGGGGAAACCCCGCCCTGCTCTGGTAAAATACGCGGCATCGATTTCGTCGTGCCCGGCGCCGCCGGGCATCAGCATGCTGCGCCCTCCACCACATTCCCATGTTTAGTTTTTTTAAGAAAAAACCACCCGCTCCCGATCTTCCGCCGCCAACGCCCGCAGCTCCCTCTCCGCCCGCACCAGCCGTGCCAGTCACGCC
Organism: Massilia sp. CCM 8734; assembly: GCF_011682155.1. NCBI lineage: Bacteria > Pseudomonadati > Pseudomonadota > Betaproteobacteria > Burkholderiales > Oxalobacteraceae > Massilia > Massilia sp. CCM 8734. The sequence continues at coordinate 118,398 of NZ_WHJI01000019.1, read as the reverse complement.
CGTGGCCGCCGCCGTTGCCGAGTCGCCGCCCGCCGCCACTCCCGTCCCGGCGCCAACGCGCCGCTACGGCGCCACCTCGACCTTCGTGGCGCCGCCCGTGCCGGCCTTCGGCACCGAACTGATCGCCGAAACCGCCGAACGCCTCGGCAACGACGCCGACAGCAAGAGTTCCTGGATGGCGCGCCTGAAAGCGGGCCTGTCCAAGACCTCCAGCAACCTGAGCCTGCTGTTCGTCGGCGCGCGCATCGACGAAGACCTGTACGAGGAACTCGAAGCGGCGCTGCTCATGTCCGACGCCGGCATGGACGCCACCGATTACCTGCTCACCGAGCTGCGCCGCAAGGTCAAGGAAGACAAGCTGACCGATGCCGCCGCCGTGAAAGCGGCGCTGAAGGTGCTCATGACCGACATGCTGCGCCCGCTGGTCAAGCCGCTCGAACTGGGCCGCCACCAACCGCTGGTGATGATGATCGCGGGCGTGAACGGCGCCGGCAAGACCACCACCATCGGCAAACTCGCCAAGCACATGCAGAAGTACGAGCAATCGGTGCTGCTGGCCGCCGGCGACACCTTCCGCGCCGCCGCGCGCGAACAATTGATGGTCTGGGGCCAGCGCAACAACGTCACCGTGATCGCCCAGGAGTCGGGCGACCCGGCCGCCGTGGCCTTCGACGCGGTCCAGTCGGGCAAGGCGCGCAAAATGGACGTGGTCATGGTCGACACGGCCGGTCGCTTGCCGACCCAGCTGCACCTGATGGAAGAACTGAAAAAGATCAAGCGCGTGATCGGCAAGGGCATGGATGGCGCCCCGCACGAAGTGCTGCTGGTCATTGACGGCAACACCGGCCAGAACGCGCTGGCCCAGGTCAAGGCCTTCGACGACGCCCTGCAACTGACCGGCCTGGTCATCACCAAGCTCGACGGCACCGCCAAGGGCGGCGTGCTGGCCGCGATCGCCCGCACCCGCCCGATTCCCGTGTACTTCATCGGGGTCGGCGAAAAAATCGAAGACCTGCAACCGTTCAGCGCCGACGAATTCGTCGAGGCGTTGCTGGGATAAGCATTCATGATCGAATTCCGGCTTGTTTCCAAGACCTACCCGGGCGACGCCATCGCCCTGCGCGAAGTAACCCTAAACATCGCCCGCGGCGAACTGGTCTACCTGGCCGGCCCGTCCGGCGCCGGCAAGTCGACCCTGCTGAAAATGATCGCGGCCATGGAACGCCCCACCTCGGGCAGCGTGCTGGTCAACGATCAGGATATCGGGCGCATGAAAAACGCCAGCCTGCCCTACCTGCGGCGTAACCTCGGCCTGATTTTCCAGCAGCAGCGCCTGCTGACCGACCGCTCGATCCTGGCCAACACCATGCTGCCGCTGCTGGTGACCGGGGCCTCGAAGGCCGAGGCCGAACTGCGCGCCCGCGCCGCGCTCGAGAAAGTCGGACTGGAAGCACGCGCGCTGGCGCGCCCGCTCGAACTGTCGGGCGGCGAGCAGCAGCGCGTGGCGATCGCGCGCGCCATCGTCAACCGCCCGCAGATCATCCTGGCCGACGAACCGACCGCCAACCTGGACCGCGCCAGCGCCGACAAGGTGCTCGACGCCCTGCGCGCCTTTCATTCGGTGGGCGTGACCTGCCTGATCGCCACCCACGACGAACTGGTGCTGTACGACGCCGCGCGCCAGAACAGCGCGCGCGTGATCCGGCTCGACCATGGCGCCGTGGTGGGAGACGCCACATGAAGCGCTGGTTCCGCCAACACAGTTTCGCCATCGGCTCGGCGCTCGGCCAGCTGGGCAAGTCGCCGCTCAGTTTCCTGTTCAATGTGATCGTGGTGGCCATCGCGCTCACGCTCCCGTTCGCCGGACTGACCCTGCTCGACAATGTGCGGCCGATGTCCGAGCAGCTCTCGGTCGAGCCCGAAATCAGCGTGTTCGCCAAAGCCGAGACCACGCGCGCGCAGGCGCTGGCCATGGAACCGGCGATCCGCGCCATCCTGGCCGATCCCAAGTCGCGCATCGTGTTCGTGCCGCGCGAACAGGCGCTCGAGAGCTTGAACAGCAAAACCGGGCTGACCGACGTGCTGGCCACCCTGGGCGAAAATCCCCTGCCAGACGGCTATGTGCTCAAACTCGACAGTTTCCGGACGGTGAGCGAAGCGGGCAGCGTCGACGCCATCGCCGCGCGCCTGCGCACCTTGCCGGGCGTGGACGCGGTGCAGGTCGATTCGGCCTGGGTCAAGCGCCTGGCCGCCCTGCTGCGCGTGCTGCGCCTGATCTTGCTGCTGCTGGCCGTCACGCTCGGGATGGTGGTCATTGCGGTGGTGTTCAATACGATCCGCCTGCAAGTGCTGACCCAGCGCGACGAGATCGCCGTGAGCAAGCTGATCGGCGCGACCGACGGCTTTATCCACCGCCCCTTTTATTACACCGGCGGCTTGCTGGGCTTGTGCGCCGGCGCGGTGGCGCTCGGCGCGGTGACCTTGTCGCTGCAGCCGCTCAATACGGCCATCGGCGAATTCGCGCGCCTGTACGGCTCCTCGTTCCAGCTGGCGCCGCTGAACCCGGTCTTCATGGCGCTGCTGCTGGCGGTCAGCGCCGCGCTCGGCCTGGCCGGGGCGGTGCTGTCGGTGCGCAGGCACCTGGCGCGCCTGCGCTAAGTCGAAGAGAACCAGAAAAGCAAACTTCGCTCAAAGCGGCTGGTCAAATGCGGAAACGCATGCTGGGAGGATCCCATGGTCAGACGAACAGCCCGTGCCGCGCCGAGCTCAATTGCCGTCGCCAGGGGCGACGTATGCGATACCGCTTCCGGAGAAATCCCGAGGGCTACTTGAGCAATCTGGAGGAAATGTGTGGCAAGCTAAATTTGCCATCATAGAAAAAAACCGCATGGCTTTCGCTCACACGGGTCTTTCTCTTATAACGAGCCTGACGATAACAGGAGCTTGCTGTCTAAAGAGCAGGAAAAACGCACTTTCAAACTATTTAACGCGACAACTACCTTGACACGCATCGAAGGTACCGTTGAGAAAAAACAGTGTTTGGAAGCAGGCAAGGACGTCTTTATCGCCCCATCCGACTGGCGCGGCGGCTTGCAAAACCGGCAATGCCGAGTCCGGCCAGAAGCATCATCCAGGAAGACGGTTCCGGTACCGCGCCCGCCGAGTCGTAGAGAAAACTCCTGGCATTTGCCTCCACGAAATTTGTGGTGCTGTAGGTGTAGCCATTCGATACGGTGAGTTGAAGCCGCTTCATATAGCTTGGCCCTGACTCTGAATACCAGCTTCCCCGATCTGTTAGGTGTTGCCAGTTGCCTTCCAGATTAGTTCGTGCCCCCAAGCCGCCGTCCGAAATACCCCCGGGTATACCTTGCGTTCCACCGCCGCTAAGGTCGGCGGAAAAAATCACAGCCGTATTGGGTGACAATATGAAAGGAATCGAGCCAGTCGACGATTGTGCAGTCCAGCGCGAGGGGCTTTCCGTACCCGGTGCCTCTGTGGCGGACGTCACCGACGTGTGCAGTGTCAGTTCCTTCCCCAGTGTGCCAGTGACGCTGGCCGATCCGCTGCCGTGCAGCTTGGTCATGCTCACGGATAAAGGTTCGAGCAGGCGGGTTCCGCGTGCGGATACCTCATCGTAAACCTGCCGTGCTGGAATGTCGCCGAGCACATAGACCGTGGAATCCATGCGGTGCCCTGCAGGCGCTACGGCTTGCCAGCTCAGCGATGCCACAACCCCGTCGTCGGGATTCAGATCAATCAACTGATATGAAAAATTGGAAATGGTGCTCGTGGCCGTCATGTGGGCGCTGGCCGCGCCGGATGCCAGACCACAGATGAGTCCAAACATGCACGTCTGCTTCAACATCATGCCTCCTTGAAATTAACTTAGAGACAATTTTACGTTAAAAGCCACATAAAAAGCGGGTTTTTGCAGCGTGAGCGGCTCTAAAAGGCGCAGACGAAAAAGAAAAAAATGGCCGCTTGCGCGGCCATCAAGACAATCGAAGGGGCCGCGCCATGCGGCCCCTTTTGCATGGTTTAGATCAGGAACCCGGAACCGTCGGCCAGGTTGATCGCAGAGCTCAGGTACTGGCCATCGCCGAAGCTGCTGCTGCCGATGATGCTCAAGGCCGGTACCTGGGCCACATTGGCCAGGGTGCCGGCCGTGGCGTACTGCTGCGCCAGGTCGCCGCCGATGGCCATGTTGCCGCTCGCCTTGATCCAGGTGCCGGCCAGCTCGGGCGCCAGGCTCCAGCTGGCCAGCGCCGGATCGGCCAGCACCGCCTGCTCGAACTTGCCGGCCAGCGCATCGAAGTTGAACAGCTGGATTTTCTGGCTGTTCATGGCAAGCGGCGAAGCGGCCAGGAAATCGCTGGTGCCGCCGATGAAGATCTGCAACTTGCCCACGCTGTGGCTGCTGGCCGATGCGAACCAGTTCTTCAGGTTGATCTGCTCGCCGGCGCCGGTACCGAACACCAGGTCGCTGCCCACTTTCGTGAACGTCAGGTCGGCATAGGTGATGCCGCGACCCAGCGAAATCACATTGTCCGCAACGCTGCCGGGGGTGACCGTATCGCTGCCGTCGCCACGGTTGAAGGCGATGATGTCGATCCCGTTGCCGGTCGTGATGATGTCGTTGCCGGCGCCGCCGATGTACATCTCGTTACTCGCACCGCCGCTGAGCGTGTCGACGCCGCTGCCGCCGTCGAACAAGCCCTTGCCCATGGTATCGACCAGGCTGTCGTTGCCGGCTCCGCCCTGCAACAGGTCGTTGCCGCCGTTGCCGCTGAGGAAGTTATTCCCGCTATTGCCGTACAAAACGTTGTCGGTGCCGTTGCCGTAGCCGGCCAGCGCGCCGGCGCCGCCCAATACCAGTACCTCGGCATTGACGGGCAGGGTGTAGCCGACCGAGACCACCACCGTGTCGCGCCCTTCGTTCGCCAGTTCGACCACCTGGTCGCCCGCCGCATCGACCAGGTAGCGGTCGTCGCCGGTGCCGCCGGCCATGCGGTCGGCGCCCAGGCCGCCGTCGAGCACGTCGTTGCCGCCCAGTCCGTTGAGCTGGTCATTGCCGGCCTGGCCCGACAAGGTGTCGCCGGCCGACAAGCCGTTAAGCACATCGGCATCGATCGTGCCGGCCAGGTTGCGCACCGCATCGGCCGCGATGGTGAGCTTGAAACCGATGGCGCCGTTCGCGCCAAAGCTATCGGTCGCGCCCAGCACCAGCGACAGGCTTGCCGCGGCCCCGGCCAGGGGCGTGCCGGACAGGGTGCGGGTGAGCGGATCGAAGCTGAGCCACGACGGCAAGGCGGCGCCGCCCGACTGGCTCAGCCTGTAAGTGACGGCATCGCCGTCCGGGTCGACCAGGGTGCGGGCCGGCAGCACGCTGGAAAACGGCGTATCGAGCGCGGCGTTGAGGGTGCCGGGCGCCTCGGTCGCCGCCGGCGCCCGGTTGGCATTTTTGACGACGATATCGATGTTGCTCGAGACCGTCAGGCCACCCTGGTCGGTGGCCGTCGCCACCAGCTGGTAGTTGCCTGCACGGTCGTAATCGGTCACGGCCCTCAGCGTTTCCTTGCCGTCGAACCAGAGCCACGAGGGCAGCGCGCTGCCGTCCGCCATGCGCACCTTGATGCTCAGGGTGTCGCCGATGTCGGCGTCGGCAAAGGTCGGCGTGCGCACGCTGAAGCCGCTGTTTTCGTAGGTCGTGATGGGCTTGAGCGCCAGCGCGACGGTCGGCGCCCTGTTGCCTGCGCCCACGGCCAGGATGAAGTCATCCGTGGCATGCAGCCCGGCCGGGTCTTTCGCGGTCACGCGCAGCGGGTAGCTGGACTGCACGCCCTGCGGGACCATGCCCTCCAGGATGCCGCTGGCCGCATCGAAATGGAGCCAGTCGGGCAGCGCCAGGCCATTGCTTTGCGCCATCATCAGGCTCAGCACGTCGCCCGCGTCGGGGTCGCTGAACATGCCCAGTGGCAGGCTCAGCTTGAAATACTTGCCCGGCGTCATAGCCTGGTCGGCCAGCGCCAGCTTGAGCTGGGGCGCCTGGTTGAGGTAATCGCTTGGGTAGCCGACACTGCCGTCGGCAAAGTCGATGCGCTTGATGGCGCTCTCCGTGCCCGGCGCGCCACCAGTGCTGAGCAGGATGACGTCGCCCTGCTTGCCATAGGCGAGCTCGAGACTGTTGCCCATCGGCGTCAGGCGCAGGTCGGCGGACGTGATGCCGGCGCCGAAGCGCAGTGTGTTGCCCACGCCGCTGGTCTCGCGCGTGTCGACCAGCAGGTCGCGCCCGTCGCCCAGGTTGAACACATAGGTATCGGAGCCGCTGCCGCCGGACAACTGGTCGTTGCCGCGTCCGCCGATCAGGGTGTCGTCGCCGCCCTTGGCATCGACGATATCGTCGCCGCCCCTGGCGTCAATGGTCTCCTTGCCATCGGTGCCGACCAGGGTCTCGCTCATCTCGCTGCCCTGGTTCACGCGCTCGGCAATGGCCGCCGCATCCCACTTGCTGCCGTCGGCGAAGCGGATTTCTTTCAACCGCATATTGGTGTCGTACATCGGGTCGTTCCAGACGTAGGCCTGCAGCGTGATTTGCTGGCCCGGCGCGCCGTCGACCGTCAGCACCAGGTCGTCGACCCCGCCGCGGTTGATGCGCTGCAGATGCACTTCCTCGGGGCGGATGCCATCGGCAAACGCGATGGTGTGGTAGCGCAGCTCCGGCGTCCTGAGATTGTTGAAGATCATGTCACGGCCGTCGCCGCGCGCGAACACATAGGTGTTGTTGCCGAAATTATCGTCCAGGTAGTCGTCGCCCTGGCCGCCGTTGAGGGTATCGTCGCCCTCGCCGCCGAGCAGCGCATCGACGCCGGCGCCGCCCAGCAGCAGGTCGTTGCCCTGCATGCCATGGAGTATGTCGTTGCCGCCACGACCGTCGATACGGTCGTGGCCGGCGGTGCCGCGAATCTCATTATTCTCTTCATTACCGGTCAGCAGCACACTGTCGATGAACGCTTTGTCCCAGCGGGTGCCGTCGGCGAACTGCAGCGCGATGGCAGGCCCTTGCGCGTCCATCGGCGGAAAATAGGCGGCCACCCGCAGGCTGGCTCCCGCGCCGCCCACGTTGATCAGCAACTCGGGGCCCTGGCCGCCATTGCTGCGGGTCAGTACGATATCGGCCGCGCCGATGCCCTCTTCCAGCAGCACCGTGGTGACGCCGCCGCCCCCGTACATCGGGAGCATCTCGTCATGACCGGAGGCGCGTCCGAACAGCAGCGTCGCGCTGCCCTCGCCGATCATGATGCGGTCGTTGCCGGCGCCGCCGTCGGCGACATCGTTGCCCTGGAAGACATCGAGCATGTCATTGCCGTCGCCGCCGATCAGCAGGTCGTCGCCGTTCTGGCCGGCCAGGGTATCGTCGCCCGCGCCGCCGCGCAGGACGTCACTGCCATAGGTGCCATTCAGAAAATCGGCGCCGTCGGTACCGGTGACCGTGTTGACCGGCATGCCGCCGTAGGCCCGCATGTCGATCATCGACTTGTTCATCACGCTGCCGTCGGCGAAGTGAATGCTCACCGTGCGCGGCGCAATGAAATAATCCTTGACCGTCAGGCGCTCGCCGCTCAACGGCAGTTCCAGCACCAGGTCCGGGCTGTCCGGGCTGGTACGCAGCACCGTCAGGGTAGCGGCCTGGACCCCGGCCTTCATATCGATGGTCAGCACATCCCCCTGGCCGTACTTGGGCGCGACGATGGCATCCTGGCCGCTGCCATAACCGAAGCGGTAGGTGTCGTAGCCGCCTTCGCCGTGGAGCAGGTCGTTGCCGGCGCCGCCGTCGAGAAAATCGTTGCCGAAGCCGCCGACCAGGCTGTCGTCGCCGCTGCCGCCAAGCAGCACATCGTTCAACGGGGAACCAAACAGGGTATCATTGCCGCTGCCGCCGAGCAGCACGGACGGACCGAGGGCGAACAGCATGTCGTTGCCGCCGGCGCCGTCGAGAAACGGACCATTCACCTGGTTATCCTGGTCGTCGAGCACCAGCATGGGGCGGTCCTGCATCAGCAGCCTGGTCTGGATCGCCTGGATATCCCAGCCGGCGCCGTCGGCGAAGCGGATGGTGCTGATCGGATAGCCCCAGGTCACGCCGCCGTTGTACGACATGTCTTCACCGAAAAAACGATGCATGGTCAAGCGGTCCTCGGTACCGGCGATGGCGAGCACCAGATCGTCGTTGTAGCGGGTCAGGCGCAGGTCGGACGCGGACACGCCCTCGCCCAGTTGCAGCACATTCATGCCGGCATCGCGCGGGCCGCCATGGACGATGATGTCCTCGCCGGCGCCACGCCCCCAGCGGTAGGTATTGGCGCCGAAGGAGCCGTCCAGGATATCCTTGCCGGCGCCGCCGTCGAGGGTGTCGTTGCCGTCGCCGCCGAACAGGAAGTCGTCACCGCCTTTTCCGTTGATCACCTCCGGCCCCGATCCGCCATTCAGTTGGTTGTTATTGTCGTCGCCGTCAATGATGATGATCGGAGTCATGGTGTCTTTCAAAAATGTTGAGATGTCATTGTTTTAAAGAAATTCTTTCACCCTGTCAATACAAGTTCTTAGATTTGCATTTATCCGTCGCGGGTACGCAACGACGCCGCCGCGCCGCCAGCGTGTGTGACCGTACAGAGGCCCGCGTCGCGTTGCGCGATACTGGCGCCTGGCATGGAAGGGCTGCGCCGGCGCAAACACATGGCGATCCGCCCCAGGCTTTGCTTGATCCGTATCAAGGCGTAAATCCAGTCCTCCACTAGAGTGAAACTTGCCAATTTATGGTTGCCTCTAAGTAATAACATTTCGCTATCACCGCCATACATTCTGCACATTGGCACTCCTCCGCAGAGAGTGCTAATATAGGGACTTGCATGGCGGGGAAGACCCGAAGCCACCGCTGGCATCAGATCGCAACAGTCGCCCCGGAGCCGTCTCCGGCCCGGGCATTCGATGATGCAGCACAGAACTCTACGAGGAAATACATGATGACGTTGTCCGCACAATCCGCATTGGTTCCGACCGGCAATCGTGCTTTAGGACTCGGTTTCACCGGCAACCTGGGCAATATCGACGCCTATATCTCGGCGGTGAACCGCCTGCCGATGCTGACCCACGAAGAAGAGATTTCCCTGGCCCAGCGCCTGCAAACGAACAACGACCTGGCCGCCGCGCAAGAGCTGGTGCTGTCGCACCTGCGCCTGGTGGTGTCGATCGCGCGCGGTTACCTCGGCTATGGCCTGCCGCACGCCGACCTGATCCAGGAAGGCAATATCGGCCTGATGAAAGCGGTCAAGCGTTTCGACCCGGACCAGGGCGTGCGCCTGGTGTCGTACGCGATGCACTGGATCAAGGCCGAGATGCATGAGTACATCCTGAAGAACTGGCGCCTGGTCAAGGTCGCCACGACCAAGGCCCAGCGCAAGCTGTTCTTCAACCTGCGCAGCAACAAGCAGGGGCTCGACGCCATGAGCCCGAGCCAGATCGATGCGCTGGCCAAGCTGCTCGACGTCAAGCGCGAAGAAGTGATCGAGATGGAAACGCGCCTGTCCGGCCGCGACATCGCGCTCGAAGCGCCGACCGACGACGAAGACGACAAGTTTTCGCCGATCGCCTACCTGTCGTCGGACCTGTCCGAGCCGACCAAGGTGCTCGAAGCCGAACAGGTCACGCGATTGCAGTCCGAAGGCCTGGAAACCGCGCTGGGCAAGCTCGACGCCCGTTCGCGCCGCATCGTCGAAGCGCGCTGGCTGGCCAACGACGACGGCTCGGGTGCGACCCTGCACGCCCTGGCCGACGAGTTCGGCGTCTCGGCCGAGCGCATCCGCCAGATCGAAAGCGCGGCGCTCAAGAAGATGAAAACGGCACTTTCCGCATTTATCTGAGTAGAGTGCACGTCCGGCGCCCCGCGCCGATGCCGCCTGGTGTAGACTAGGCGGCATTTTTTTTGTCGGTACAATTCATCAAGCTTGTACAAGTCAATACACTTGATTACATATTTATAATTCGACTTTGACGTATCATGCATACCGTGCCGATGTGCGAGCGCGGCAATACTGGGCCCCGAGCGCTGCCCTGCGCGCCGTCACAGCCTTTTTCACAGCTAAACATGAATAGGTAGTCTGCAAATGAAATACTTAACATGGACACGACCTCTGGCCGCCCTGCTGCTGGCGCCCGGCCTGGCCGGCGCCGCTCCGGCCCTGATCGAGTCCCCTGCCCTGAATAATGTGAGCAAACACTATGCCAGCCATGCCGGCATCGAACTGGCCGACGTGCGTTCCAGCCGCGGCCTGGCCGACGTCACCCGCGCCATGCACCTGCGCCCGGGCGACGTGCTGGGCGAAAACAAGCACGATGTCGCCAGCGCCCTGAGCGTGGTTGCCAGCAGCAATCTGAGCGCCTGGAGCACGCCCACCCTGCGCCAGGCTTACCCGGACGTGCGCACCAGCTTCGACAAGCAAGCGCGCAGTGCCTTCGACACGGCCGGCACGCGCGCCAGCGTGGCCTCGCAATCGGTGCCGGAACCGGAAACCTACGTCATGCTCGCTGTCGGCGTGGCCGTCATCGTCCTCACGCGCGGCACCCGCAAGCGCCTGCAGGACAGTCTCGACGCGTAAGGCCGGGCCGCCGCGATCCTGCCGGCGGCGCCTGTTGGCCCCAATACCTTTCTTACAATGTTGTCCTATGACGTGCGGGTAGCCCTCGATTATGATGGCAACTTGAAAACGCCGTGGGGCGTTCATCGATGTGATGACATGAAAAGGAATGGGACCAATGAACTTGATTACATTGCAGATGGGTGCAGTCGCGCTGGCTTTCGCGTCCGCTACCGCAACGGCGGCGCCGACCGTCATCGAAGCTAAAACCTTCACTTTCAGCAATCCTGATTCGCACCTGGCCGACGTGCTGGTATCCGACACCGGCAGCGCGACGACCATCCGTTTCAGCGATTTTGCCAGCAGCATGGCCGTCAAAAGCAGCGAGGCCGACGGCACTGACTACTCGGGCGAGATGAGCTTTGCCGCGCGGTCGGGCTACCTGATCACCGGCTATTCCTTTTCCGCCACCTTCGCCGGCACGCTCGACGCCGCCGTACCGCCGGGCGGACTGGCCGGGGCCGGCACAGCGAGCAACCGCGGCTCGGTCAGCCTGTTCGCCAGCGGCGCCGACAACTGGAGCCGCAACGGCAACCGCCAGGTCAAACTGCTCAATGGGAACGACGCCTTCGTCTTCAACGCGGGCAACATCATGCTCACGCAGATGAGCATGTCCCTGAACGGCAGCATGACCGTGTTCGCCACGCCGGCCAGCTGGACCACGCCGGACGGCGTCGTCCACAGCCAGGATTCCCTGGCCGGCCTGACCCTGCTGAACCCGACCCTGACCGTCTACACCAGCGCCGTGCCGGAACCGGAAACCTACGCCATGCTGGCGCTGGGCCTGGCCGTGATCGGCCTGACCCGCCGCACCCGCCGCCGCCTGCAAGAAAGCATCGCGCAGGCGTAATTTCCCACGGGCCAGCTCCGGCTGGCCCGGCGTTTATCCATCGCAACGCAAGCGTGCGGCAGCCCGGGCGCGCGCCGGCTCGTCAATTGCGCGGCCACACAGTGGCGAAATTGATATGATCTATGATCGGCTTTCCCACTATTGAGGAGCCCATCATGAACAAGCTGCTTTTCGCGTTCGCCGCCGCCTGTATATTTACCGGGTGCACCGCCGCGCCAATGAAGGATCCGCCGAAGGAAGCGCCGATGCACCACAAGAACAACCAGACTGTTGCCTTGTTGCCGCAGACCAGCACCACGCTGGCGCCGGACACCGTCCTGCGCTTCGAGCGCGTCGACGACAGCCGCTGCCCGCCCGACGTGTTTTGCATCACGGCCGGCAAGATCGTCTACCACTTCACCCTGATCTTTCCCACCGGCCAAGAACCGTTCGACCTGGAACCGGCCGAGCCGACCTACATCTCGGTGCAGCGGCCCGACCTGGTCATTGCCCTGGCCACGACCCCGCCACCACCACGGCCCACCAGTGCGCCGCCGGCCCCGCCGTCAGCGGTGCGCCTGACCATCAGCCAACCTCCCACCGAAAGCCGATAAATCCACATGAGCCACCCCGCCCGCCGCTTCGCCCTCGCCTGCACCATCGTCCTGATCATTCCCCTGGGCCATGCCAGGACCCCGGTGGCCAGCGGCACCGGCGGCGCGGTCGCCACCATCAGCGAACAAGCGTCGCAGTCGGCCATGGCGATCCTGAACAAGGGCGGCAACGCGGTCGACGCGGCCGTTGCGGCGGCCGCCACCCTGGGCGTGACCGATCCCTACAGCTGCGGCATCGGCGGCGGCGGCTTCATGATGATTTACCTGGCCAAAGACAAGCGCGTGATCACGGTCGACCACCGCGAATCGGCGCCAGGCAGTGTGAGTCCCAGCGTATTCCAGGAAAACGGCAAGGACAGCGACCTCGACACCACCATCGCCAGCGGTGCCTCGGTCGGCGTGCCCGGCACCGTGCGCGGCTGGCACGAAGCACTGAGCCGCTACGGCACCATGTCGTTCAAGCAGGTGCTGGCGCCCGCCATCGGCGTGGCCAGCAAGGGTTTTCCGGTGAGCGAGAACTTCAGGCGCCTGAGCGCCGAAAACCAGAAAAAGCTCCAGATGTTTACCAGCAGCAGCGCCTTGTACTTCAAGGATGGCAAGCCGCCGGCGCTCGGCGCCGTGCTGAAAAACCCGGGCCTGGCCAGGGCCTACCGCGACATCGGCGCGCAAGGCCAGAAAGCCTTTTACCAGGGCCCGATGGCGCGCGCCATCGTCGAGGCCGTGGCCCGGCCGCCGGTGGCGCCCGGGGTGCGCGTGCGCGCCGGCACGCTGAGCATGGCCGACCTGGCCAACTACGAAGCGCGCATCCGCCAGCCGCTCAAGACGACTTACCGCGGCTACGAGATCGTCGGCATGCCCTTGCCGAGCAGTGGCGGCATCGCCATCGGCGAAGCGCTCAACCTGCTCGAAGGCTACAAGCTCAAGGCCCTGCCGCGCGCCAGCGCCGAGCATCTGACCATGGAAGCGAGCCGCCTGGCCTTTGCCGACCGCAACGCCTACCTGGCCGATCCCGAGTATGTGGACGCGCCGGTGGCCGGCCTGCTCAGCAAGGAATACGCGGCGCGCCGGCGCACCGCCATGAACGCCGAGCGCGCCGGGCCCAAGGTGCTGGCGGGCGACCCGTATCCCTTCCAGAACGACCCCAGCGTGCCGCAGCGTCCGCAGGCGGCGCGCCTGATGGCCGAGAATGCCCACACCACCCACCTGGCCGTGTCCGACAAGGAGGGCAATATCGTCGCCTACACCTTCACCATCGAATCGTGGGGCGGCAGCGGCATCGTGGTGCCCGGTTACGGCTTTTTGCTCAACAACGAAATGACCGATTTCGACTTCGGCGGACCGCACCCCAACGTGCCGGAAGCGGGCAAGCGCCCGCGCAGCAGCATGGCGCCGACGATGGCATTCAAGAATGGCAAGCCGGCCTTTACGGTGGGCAGTCCGGGCGGCGCGACCATCATCACCACCGTGCTGCAAACCATCGTCAATTACATCGACTTCGGCATGCCGATGGACAAGGCCATCAACGCTGCGCGCCTGAGCCAGCGCAACGATGCGCTAACCGAAACGGAACCGGGTTTTGCCGGCAGCGCGCAGGCGCTGGCGCTGGAAAAGCTCGGCTACAAGTGGAATCCCAAGATCGAAGAAATCGGCGCGGCCAACGCCATCGTGTTCCATGCCGACGGCACGGTAACGGCCGTCAGCGAAGGCAAGCGCCACGGCGTGGGCAGCGCCCTGGTGCAGAAGAGCGCGCACTAGCGCAGGCAGGCGGCCGGCCGCACAGGCCGCCGCCGACCTCAGCTCTTAAACGGACTTGCGGCGACGCGCGACAGCACCGAGGGCCAGCAGGCCCGCGCCCAGCATCAGCCAGGTTTGCGGCTCGGGCACGGCGCTCACTTTAAAGGTCACGTCCGAAGTCCAGCGGCCGCCGCCAATGTACGGCTCGCCGCCGCCATATGCGCCTGAGAAGAATCCGTAACTGTGCCCCGTGCGTACGGACTCCGAAGAATAAGACCACTCCGTATCTGTTCGGCGGTTAATGTCGAACTCCGGAGCACTGCCCGGCACCCACGAGAAACTGTAGATGGAGCAGCCGGCGCAGGTCGGATAGTCGTAGCCGCGATAGGAAAACGACTGCAATTCGGATTTGTCGAACTTGCCGTCGGCGTTCACGTCGTTCACCGTAAAAGTGCCCTGGAGCGTGGCGTCGAAGGGACTGCCACTTTCGATACCGAGGAAGCCGCCGGTAAAAGTCCAGTCATACGATTGGATGGCTGCCTGGGCCGGGGCAAGGAACATGAAAGCGGTTGCTGCGCATGCGATGTAACGTAACATTTTTGTTCCTGTGATGTTGTAAAAGTTTACATTGTAGCAGCGAACTTACGTTGCACACACAACCATAAATACGATATCAAGGAGTTCAAAAGCTCGGGAAGGCGGGCGGCGCCGTCGCCATGCGCAGCCAGCAATGGCGCGCCCAGGCGGCGCCGGCCAGCAGCGTCACGGCCCCGATCATGCACCAGGTGGCGTTGTCGAAGCGACCGCTCAGGGCGGCGTATTGCAGTGCCGAGGCGGGAAGCAGCCAGAGCGTGCAAGCACCCAACACACCGTTCCGCGCAGCGGCGCCCCCCGCGTAGTGACGCAAGGCCAGCGCGCTGGCGCCAATACCGAGGCAACATGCCGGCAGCAGCCGCGCCACTTCCGCCAGGCTGGCGCCGATACCGAACGTCAATGCCAGGGTGAGCACGCTGATGATGGCCCAGCAGCCGGCCAGGCGGCCGAGCAAGGCGCGCGCCAGCACCGCGTTCATGGTACTGGCGCCGGGAGCGCGCGGCGCCAGGCGCAGCAAGGACTGTTGGGCGCGGGTTCGCCGGAACGCCCACACCAGGGCGTGCGGCAGCGCCGCCTGCAACAACAGTGCGGCCGCCATCAGCGCCGGCAGCGCCAGCACGAACGATGTCCCCTTTGACCAGCCGAGCGCCCCGGCCGCCACGCCGATGGCGCTGACGCAGACGGCCCCGATCAACCAGCCGCGCTCCAGGCGCAGCGCCGGGCCGAGCGCGTGCAACAGCAAAGGGCCAGCCGCGCCGCGTGCGCAATCGCGCCGCAGTGCGCGCGCATAGGCGCCCCCGGCCCGCCCGCCTGGCGTGCGGCCGGCCAGCGCCGGCGCGCGCAGCGGCCAAGGGCTGCGCAACAGGCGACGCGTCAAGGCGTACCCCACAACAACACAAAACAGGGCCCCGACGGCGCTCAGCAAGTCCACGCTCAACACCTGCTCCGGCAAGCCGGGAACCAGCCATGACACCACGCCGGGCAGGAACAGCGTGGCGCAAACGAGGTAGCCCAGCAGCGGGAACACCACCATGAGCGCGAAATAGCTCATGACCGTACAGACGATCACCAGGGTCGGGATCACCGGGGCGCCGGCCAGCACAAACAGCCCTGTCAGCACGCTGGCGACCGACAGATAGACCAGCGCCAGCAGGCGCAGCGAACGCCGCGCCAGATCAGGCACCAGCTTGCTCGCGACATGGTTTTGCTGGACCATCGACGCCAACAGCAGGCCCCACCACAACAGCGACAGGAGCGCCAGCGGAATGCCAGCGCCCAGTCCGATGGAGCGCCGCCACTGTCCGCTCAGCGTGCCGGCCACGAGCGGCGTCACCAGCATCGCCGCCAGGAACAGCCAGCTCAGCCCATTGCCGCCGAGGCTGGTGCGGCCGCGGATGGCGGCCATCGCGATGGCGCCGCTGGCGCGCCACTCGGCGCCGGCATCGTCGATACGCAACGCGCTCATTGGGTCACCGCCACGAACAGGTCTTCCAGGCTGAGCGCTTCCAGCCGCAGCGCCGGCTCGCGCGCGGCCCGGGCCTGCAAGCCTGCGCCGGCCGCGCTTGTGATGACTTGGGTGAAGCCATCGTGCGTGCTGGTGCGGCGCAGTTCGCCGTCAATCACCAGGGTCGCCAGCAGTGCGCTCGGGCCGCTGACCCGGCGCGCATTCTCCAGCAACGCGTCGAGCGTGCCCTGCAGCACGATGTTGCCATCCTTGAGAAATGCCACGTCCGGCGCCACCCGTTCCAGGTCCGACAAAATGTGCGTCGAGAACACCACCGTGGTGCCGCGCTCGATCACATCGTCGACCAGCTCGCGCAAAAAGTCGCGCCGGCCGACCGGGTCGAGCGCCGACACAGGTTCGTCCAGCACCAGCAGGTCCGGGTCGTGCGCCAGGGCGCCAGCAACTGCGTCACGCGCGCCGCATTCCAGCGCGGGTACAGCGCTTCGAAGTACGCCAGCATCTGGCGCGCCGTCATCCATTCGAACAAGTCGCTCGCCTGCGGCACGTAGCCGATGCGGGCGCGCGCGGCGGACGACAGGTCGGCGACCGCTTCGCCGAAGGCGGTGACGGTGCCGCCATCGCTCTCGCGCAGGCCGAGCAGGCATTCGAGCAGGGTCGACTTGCCGGCGCCGTTGCGGCCCAGCAGGCCGACTACCTGGCCCGGCCGCACTTGCCAGTCGAGCGCGTTGAGGACGGGCTGGTCGCCGAAGTGCTTGCTCAGCGCCGAGGCGTGCAGGATGGGGGCGGTCATGGGGTGTCTTTCATTATTTGGGTGAACAGGGCAAGGACGGTAGCGGGATCGAGTTCGAGCTGGCGCGCTTCGAGCGCGGCGCGTTCCAGGGTCGGGCGCAGCAACTGGGCGCGCTGCGCCAGGCTGTGGCCGGACGGCGGCGCTTCGGCCACCGTCATGCCGAGGCCGCGCCGGCGCGTGAGCACGCCTTCGGTTTCGAGCAGGCCCCAGGCTTTCGAGACCGTCATGGGATTGACGGCCAGGGCCAGCGCGACTTCGCGCACGGACGGCATGGCGTCGCCCGGAGCGAGCTGGCCGCCGGCGATCAGGCGCCGCGCCTGGTCCACCAGTTGACGGTAGATCGGCTCGGATGACCCGGTGGCGATCGAGAACAGATGGGCTAAAGGGCTGGTCATATCAGTCTAGTGTATTAATTAACTAATGCAGTATACGGAGCAAACGGCCTGGTCAAGTTTTTCCGGCAATCTTCTTGTTTGGTGTCAGGCCTGACGGGGCGAACCCACGGAAAGCCAGATCTGGCGGCGGGTTCGGATTTACCAGGGAGGGCGACGCTACACCGCTAACGCTTTCGGCCAGCAGCGCACGGTCGGGGCGTTACCCGGTTGCCGGATTGCGCCGGCAACTTCTTCAAGTGCGCCCGGAAGGCTCAACCAACCTTGCGGCGGCGCGCGGCAGCACCGATGGCCAGCAGGCCCGCGCCCAGCATCAACCAGGTTTGCGGCTCGGGCACGGCGCTCACTTTCCAGGTGACGTTCGGGGTCCAGTCACCACCGCTACTGTACGGCTCGCCTTGACCATAGACGCCTCCGAAGTCCCTGAAGCTGACCCCCGTGCGTAAGGAGTAGGAATAATAGTACGGCCCAGTATAGTTTGAACGGGAAATGTCGAACTGCGGTGCACTGCCCGGTACCCACAAGAAGCTGTTGATTGCGCACTCGGCACAGTTCATATATTCGTCGCCGAAATAGGAAAGCGACTGCAATTCGGATTTGTCGAACTTGCCGTCGGCGTTCAAGTCGTCCACTGTGAACCAGCCCTTGAGCGTGGTGTCGCGGGGAAGTGAGCCGCCAGTGTCGGGATAGGCGAAGCCGCCGGTGAAACTCCAGTTATACGATTGCAGGGCCGCCTGGGCCGGCGAAAGAAACAGGAAGGCCGTTGCTGCGCATGCGAGATAACGAAACATGTTTAGTCCTATAATGTTATAAAAATATCTATTATAGAGGCGAGGTTATGGAGCCAGTGCATTTTTTGTGTCATGGTTGTTGTCAGGTATTGACACTTCGCCATTGCCTGGACGGTGGCGATGCGGGCCCGGGGCTTCACTGCAGAGGCCGTGTCCGTTTGTCAGACCTGGCACCGGCGTTTGGCGTCAGCCGGTTCAGATGTCGAAGACGAGTTCCGGCAGCACCACTTCCCATTGGTCGCAGCGGGCCAGACGGCGGTAATCGGTGTCGTCGTCGGCAGCCTGGCGAACCAGGATGGCCGCGACCCGTCCCGCGCTCCAGCGCAGATTGTGCGGCGGCTTGAATGAGCGGGCCAGCTGGCCCACCACCACCCCGTCGAGCGTGACCAGCTCCCACTTGGCTTTGCCCTCGCGTAGCAGCAGCGGATCGTCGATCCGCAGCGCCCCGATGGCGCGATGGACCGGGTCGCCCGGCGCCATCCGGCCGACGAAGCCGATGTCGACATCTTCCAAGCTTAGCTGCAGATAGCGGCGCCGCAGCGCACCCGGCGGCGCAGCCAGCGCCACTGGCGCGCGGCGCAGCAGGCATGGGGCGTCGTCCAGTGCGTCGAGCAGGCTGGCCGGACGGCTGCGCGATGGCGCAAAGCGCGCCAGCGTCAGCGTCTGGCGTGCGCGCGTCATCGCCACGTAGTAAAGGCGGCGCGGCGCATCGGCGTCGTCGTTGCTACTAAGCGCGGTCCAATCGCCATCGGCCACGGCGACGTGCTCGAACTCGAGCCCCTTGGCGCGGTGCGCCGTCAGCAGCAGTAAGCCGGTCTGGCGCCGGCGCGCTTCGCGGCCCCATTCGGCCAGCCATTCGATGAAGTGCGCCACCGGCAGTTCGGCGCCGCCCGTCTCGAGCGCGTATTCCTGCACCGCCTGGCGCAACAGGGCAAGCCAGGTGCCGTGCGGCTGGGTGTCCAGCCAAGCCTCGATGGCTGCGGTGTCGACCAGCGCAGCGGCGTCCTGGCGCAGCGACCGCACCAGCGCCTGGGTTTCGCGCAGGCGCCAGAATTGTGCGGCTTCTTCGTTGGCCAGCTGCACCGGAATGGCGTTCATCATGCAAAAGCTGCGCACCGGTTCCAGGGTTTTCCATTCGCGCGCGATGACCGCCACACCGGCCCAGTCCCAGCCGGGATCGAGCGCGGCCAGGCGCTGCAATTCGGCCATGATGGCCAGCGCCTGGCTGGCGTTATCCACGCCGGCGTCGATGATCTGCACCCGGCCGCGCCCGACCGCGTCGCGCGCATGCCACGCACCGCCCGCGTCAAGCTTGCTGCGCGCGCGGTCGATGCTGATCGGGTTCTGGTTTTTCATGCGCGCGCAAGCCGGCGCGATCAGCAGGTTGGACGCGTCGATGATGTGCCGCGTCGAGCGGTAGTTCTCGGTCAGGTAGGCCGGCCTGGCGCTGTAGTCCTGTTCGAAGCGGCGGATGAAGTCGACCGAGGCGCCGTTGAATGCGTAGATGTTCTGGTCGTCGTCGCCGACCGCAAACAGGGACAGGCGCGCATCCTCGTCGGCGCTGTTGCGCCCCGCCAGCGCCGAGATGAGCGCGTACTGGTCCGGTCCGATGTCCTGGTATTCGTCCACCAGAATCCAACGGAAGGCGCCGAGCAGGCGGTCGCGCTGCTCGTCCGCTTCCTGCGGCGCCAGGCCGGTTCCGTTCAACAGGGCCACCGCCTGCGGAATGACTTGCCTGAGCAGGTCGTCGGCGGCGCCGGGGTGCTTGTCGAAGCTGATGCCGGCCAGGCGCATCGCCAGCGCGTGGCAGGTTAGTACGATCACGCCGGCGGCTTCGCGCCCGATCAGGGCGGCCAGACGGCGCCGGATTTCGACGGCGGCGTGGCGGTTATAGGTCAGCACCAGGATCGCGCGCGGATTTTCGCGCCGCACCCGCACCAGGTAAGCGATGCGGTGCACCAGCACGCGCGTCTTGCCCGAGCCGGGGCCGGCCAGCGCCAGCACGTTGGTGCGTTCGCGGTCGTCGGCCACGATGCGCTGCTGGGCGCTGTTATTGAGGCTCTCGACAATCGCGCGCCACGAGGCCGGCGTGGTCTGGCGCTCCAGTTCCTTTTCGCGCGCCGGCAGCCATTGCGCGATGAACTGATCGCGCTCCATGCCGAAGTAATCCATCGCCAGTTGCAGCGCGTCGGCCATCTTTTGCAGGCCGCGCTGCACGTATTCGGCCATGACGTGGATCTGCACCACCTGTTCACTGTAGTGCAGCTGCAGCGGCGCGAAGTCGGCCTTGTAGAAGCCGCGCCGTTCGGGCGCCAGGCGAATCGTCATCGCCGGGCGGAACACCGCCATGCCCTTGTTCAGGCGGATCACGCCCTGCTCGTGCAGCCACAGTAGGCCGCGGTCGACCAGCCTGGGGCACGACTTGGCCCGGCCCGCCAGTTCCAGGTCGCCCTCGATGGCCGCGAGCAGCTGGCCGAGCGTGGTGCTGGCCAGTTGGTCGTTGCCGCGGGCGCTGGGCGGCAGGCTGGCGAGCAGGTGCCGCAGTAGCGCGCCAGCGCCGTCGCGGCGCAGGGCGGCGGTGCTGGCGACCTGATTCCAGCTGCGTTGCAGGGTGACCTGCACGCTTTCGGCGTCGAGCTGGCGCACGCCCACACTGCCGACGCCATCGTCGCCATGGCCGTCGTTGGCGATGCTGCGCACGATGCGCAGCAGCTTGTCGGGCAAGGCCCAGTTCAGGCCCGCGTCTTTCAGGCGCGAGCTGGCGTGGCGCAGGTGCAGCACCGAGGAGCCGCCCTTGGCCAGGTCGGGCGCGCCTTCGCGCATGGCGTCCAACAACGCTTCTTCGAGCGCGCAGCTTTGTTCGAACAGGCGCCTGGACGACATCTCCACCGCCACGTGCACGAAAGCGGTCAGCGCGGTGTCGTTGCTGGCGATCTTGTACTGCTCCAGCTCATACAAGGCGGCGCGCACCTTCTCGGCCGACAGGCCCGAAGCGTTCATCAATTCGTCGGTGGAGATGCCTTCGTCGGCGTCGGCGCCGATCAGGGCCTCCACCAGCGCCAGCAAGGCCGTGCGATGCTCCTGGAACAGCGGATAGGCGGCCAGCTTCTCGCGCGCCTGCTCGAGCGTGGCCACACGCAGCGAGGATGGGAAGATCTGCACCTGGTTTTCTTCGCGCGTGAGCAGCCTGGCTTCTTCCAGCCAGGCGATGGCGGTGCGCACGCGGGTGTCGTCGGTGGCCGAGTCGCGCGCAAAGTCGCCGTCGGCGTCTTCGGTCAATATCTCGCCGGCGGTGGCGATGATGTCGGCGTCGCCATGTTTTTTGCGCTCCAGGCGCTTGATCGCCTTGAGCACCACCTGGATATCCTGCTGCGACAGGCGCGAGCGGGCCGACATGGCGAACTGGCGCTCCACATCTTCCACCGTGTAGAGCAGCACGCACTGGGCCGCGCCGCAATCGCGCCCTGCGCGCCCGGCTTCCTGCAGGTAGTTTTCGAGGGAGCCGGGAATGTCGGCATGGATCACCAGGCGCACGTCCGGCTTGTCGATGCCCATGCCGAAGGCGTTGGTGGCGACCATGACTTTGAGCTCGCCGGCGATGAAGGCTTGCTGGCGGTCTTTCTTGTCGCGCCCGCGCAGGCCGGCATGGAAGTGCGCCGCGCCTACCTCTTTCTGGCGCAGGAAGGCGGCGACTTCCTCGGTCTGTTTTTTGGTGGCGCAGTAGACGATCGCGCCGCCGGGCGCGTGCGCTGGCAGTTCGGCGTCGAGCAGTTGATGGATGTGCGCGAATTTTTCGGCCGGGGTGGTGGGCACCACCGAGAACGACAGGTTGACGCGACGCGCACCGCCATCGAGCACGATCAGGTCGATCCCGACTTTGTCGCGAAAGTGGGCCAGCATGTCGGCCACCACGTCCGGTTTGGCGGTGGCGGTCAGGCACAGCACCGGGGCAATGTCGCCCTGCCCGGCGCGCTCGCGGATGAAGCGGCCGACGTAGCGGTAGTCGGGGCGGAAATCGTGGCCCCATTTCGAGATGCAGTGCGCTTCGTCGAGCACCCAGGCGCCGATCTCGCGCTGTTCCAGCACGCGCCGCACGCCGGGGCTGCGCAGTTGTTCGGGCGAGACGATGACGATGCCGGCGTCGCCCAGGCGCACCCGCTCCAGCGCGGCGGCCCGTTCGGGAATCGACAGCAGGCCGTTGATCGCCACCGCGCAGCCGATGCCGCGCGCTTCCAGGCCCGCCACCTGGTCGGCCATCAGCGCCACCAGCGGCGAAATGACGACCGTCAGCGCGCCGGTCTTGTCGTAGCGCGACAGGGCAGCAATCTGGTAGCACAGCGACTTGCCGGTGCCGGTGGGGAGGATGCCGAGCACGTGGCGTCCGCGCATGGTGGCGTCGACGATCGCTTCCTGCAAGGGGCGGCCGTGGGCGTCGCAGGGTTCGGGGCGAAAGGCGGTCATCGTCGGGAACCAGCGCTTCAGTTCCGCCAGCGGGTTGTGGCGCGCGCCGCACCAGGCGCAGGCCGGGTCGCTGCAGGCCTTGTCGCGCAGGCGTCGCACCAGTTGCGCCGCTTGCGGGAACTGGTGGCGCACCCAGGGCGGCATGACGGAGCTGGCGCCAGCCACCGAGAGCCAGGCCAGTGCGTAGGCCAGCGCCCAACCGAGGGTGGGCGCGTCGGCGGCGACCGCCGCCGCCTCGGTCATGCAGGCCTGGCCGTCGAGGCGGCTCAGGATGGCGGCAATGGCGTCGGCATCGTTCGGGCGCGTGTTGCGGCGCACCATCATGAACAGGGAATTGAGACCCGATAGCGTCCCGGCATCGGTGGTGAGCCAGTGCCAGGCCAACAGCAGGGCGGGCGCGCTGTCCTGCATCTCGCGCAAGGCGGCCAGCTGGTCGGTGAACACCTGCAGGGTCAGGCGGGCGTCGCGCTCCGGGTCGTTGAGCTTGCCGCGCTGCAGTTGGCCTTGCTTGTAATGCTTGACCAGGTGATGGTAAGGATGGCGCGGAAAGGCGAGCGGATTGAGGCGCAAGGTGTCGACCATCGGCAGCTTGAGCAGGCGTAGTTGCGGCGCCACGGCGGCCAGGTGCGGCGCGTCGAATGCGAGCAGGTTGTGGCCGAGCAGGAAGGCGACCGGGTCGGCAAAGTCGTCGAGCCGCGCCAGCGCCTGCGCCACATCACCGTTGGTGAAGACGAAGGCCTCGCCGGTATCGCCGCGCACGGCGGCGAACTGGTGGATCAGGCCGTCCTTCAAGCCCACTTCCAGGTCGATCGAGAGACAGCGCGGGGCGATGGCGGTGGCGGCGCCGGTCGATGGCGATTCCTGGCGCGCGGGCGCGCCGGTCGTTTCAAGGGTCATACAACGCTTTGCAATGAAAATGGTCGCATCGCGGGTGTGTTCCTCGCTTGCTGTTCCGAGCGCGATTCTAGCAGCGCGGTGTTGATCGATGCGCAAAAAAAAAAGCGCCCCGCGCCAAAAACCCGCATCGCATACGGATGGGTTTGGTGCGGAGCGCCGGTCGCGCAAGGCGCCTTGCCGGGATGGAACCCGGCCGGCGCAAACAATTACAGGTGCGGCGTGATCTTCGGCATCAGCTCGTCGAAGGTACGGCCGCTGCCGTTTTCGCCGATCGCGTGCATCTTCCACTCGCCGCCATGACGGTACAGCTTGGCCATGATCTGGGCCGTGTGCTCGCCCTGCACCGACAGGTTAAAGCGCGCCACTTCCTTCTGGTCGGCGCCGTTGATGATGCGGCAGTAAGCGTTTTCGACCTGCGCGAAGTTCTGGCCGGTGAAGCTGTTCACGGTAAACACCAGCGACTTGACGGTGGCCGGCACCTGGGTCAGGTCGACCAGGATCTGCTCGTCGTCGCCGTCGCCGGCGCCGGTGCGGTTATCGCCCGTGTGCACGATGCTGCCATCTTTGCTCTTGAGCTGGCGGAACCAGACCACATCGACCGGGCTGCCGCTCTCGTCGAACAAGAGGCAGGAAGCGTCCAGATCGACCGTTTGGGTCTTGCCGCCAAAGCCGAACAGGCCCTTGGTCTTGATAGCATCCCATCCCAGGCCCATGGTGATGCGGGTCAGGGTGCTGCCGGCTTCTTTATCCAGAGAAATTTTCTGGCCTTTTTGCAGATTGACTGACATGGTATGACTCCTTGGTTTTAGCGCGCGCGGCCTGCCGCCCAGGCTTGGAACGAGGCACGGTTGCGCGAACAAATATAGACTTTGCCATTGCCGGAGAAGCGTAGCACGATGCCCTCCCCGCTGGTCTGGCTGTTGATCAGATTACCTAAAAAGCCGCCGCTGGTGCCGGTGGTAAGCGACGGCGTGTACTGCAGGCTGCTGTCCCAGGCGACCACGTGCGAATTATCGATCGTGATGTCCTTGCCCTTCTCCACCATCAGCTCATGCATCGAGCCGAAGCCGGACACGACCACCTGGCCGGCGCCGCTGGTCTCGGTGACGAAAAAGCCGCCGCTGTCGGCGAACAGCGCATTGCCGAGGCTTTGCGTGCGCACCTTGAGTTCGACCCTGGCGCTGGCCGCGACAAAGGCGCCATCGCTGAGCAGGTAGTGGCGCTGGCCGACGTCGATGATCTGCATCGCGCCCGGCAGGGTCGGGGAAAGCAGGCAATCGCCATCGCCGCGCAACGCTTCGATGTGCTGCTGGAAGAACGATTCACCGTTGGCGAAGCGCCGCATCAGCGCGCTGGCGATGCCGCCCTGCATCTTGCCCTTGAGGTCAAGCGCGGACTCCATCATCACCATCGCGCCCGATTCGCAGTAAATCGTCTCGCCGCGCGTCATGGACACGTGCAGGAAAGGATCGATATCGCCTGTGATGGTAAAAACTGGCATGTTCACTCCGTATTGCGGCCCGCGCCGCTGATTAAATACACCTGCGCGGGCCGCACAACAAGTTAAACGTTGACGCCGAAACTCGTTGCCAGAGGACCCAGGCCACCCTGGAAGCCCTGGCCGATGGCGCGGAATTTCCAGTCGCTGCCTGCGCGGTAGACTTCACCGAAGATCATGGCCGCTTCCGTCGAGCCGTCTTCCGACAGGTCGTAGCGGGCGATTTCGGCGTTGCCGGCGGCGTTGACGCAACGGACGAACGCTTTCGATACCATACCGAAGTTCTGGCGGCGTGTCTCGGCATCGTGAATCGTCACGGCCAGCACGATCTTGTCGATATCGGCCGGCACATTGGCCAGGTCGATGGTCACGTTTTCGTCGTCGCCGTCGCCGGCGCCGGTTTTGTTGTCGCCCGAGTGGGTGATCGAGCCGTCAGCCGATTTCAGGTTGTTGTAGAAAATGAAGTCGGCGTCGGAACGGACCTTGCCGCTGGCGCCCAGGAGGAATACAGCGCCGTCCAGGTCGAACGCGCTGCCGTCGGTGGCGCGCGTGTCCCAGCCGAGGCCGACGATCATCTTGGTCAGGCCGGGTGCTTCTTTACTCAGGTTGACGTTACCGCCTTTTTGCAAGCTGATAGGCATACTTTGTTCTCCAAAAGTTGTTAAGACAATGAACACCGGGGAATGACGCGGCAAACTGGTGTTCTTCAGTTTGCCGCCTTTGTATTACTCAGCGCTTAACGACGTCAATTACGCCGCCAGCTGCAGTTTCTTGTGCTGCACCGACGACCACAGCGAGGCGACGATAAAGGCCACGCCAATCAGGCCGGTGAAGATTTCAGGTACATGGAACTTCATGCTTGCCAACATAATCAGCGCCAGGATACCGATCGCATAGTGTGCGCCGTGCTCCAGGTACACGAATTCGTCGAGC
The DNA here is from genome assembly GCF_011682155.1 of Massilia sp. CCM 8734. Lineage (NCBI taxonomy): Bacteria > Pseudomonadati > Pseudomonadota > Betaproteobacteria > Burkholderiales > Oxalobacteraceae > Massilia > Massilia sp. CCM 8734. The sequence goes on along the minus strand of NZ_WHJI01000019.1, from coordinate 92,709 downwards.
GTGCCCTTCTTGACCAAAAACACCGTCATCGAACGCACGAACATCGCACCGATCGCCAGGCCGAGCATGATGATCACGACGTCGGTGGTGATCGCAAACGCACCAATCACGCCGTCGAAGGAGAACGAAGCATCGAGCACTTCCAGGTACAGGAAACCACCGATACCACCGCGCTTGACCATGTCGCCGACATTGCTGCCTTCGGCTTCATCGCCTTCGAGCAGGCTGCTGATCGTGTCGACACCGACGTAAATCAGGATACCCCACAGGCCAGCCATCAGCACGACCATCTTTTGCGCTTCGGCGACCATCGTCATGCTGGCCATCAAGGTACCGAGTGCAATCATCACCGAAATCGAGCCGACTTTACCAAGCGCGCCGAGCTTTTCTTCGATGCGGCCGAGCCAGTGGGTTTCTTTTTCATCGTCCAGCAGGAAGTTCAGGAACACCAGCAACAGGAACATACCGCCAAACGCCGCCACTTCCGCATGGTGCGCCGTCAGGTGCGCCGAGTACGCTTTAGGATCGGACAGGGCCAGGTTCCACACTTCAATAATGCCCAGGTCGGCAGCTTGCGCCACGATCACCAGCGGGAACAGCAAACGCATACCGAACACGGCGATGATGATACCGACGCCGAGGAACAGCTTTTGCCAGTAATCGTCCCAAGTCTTGAGCACCGAGGCGTTCACGACCGCGTTATCGAAGGACAGCGACACTTCCATGATGCCCAGGATGGCCGCCACGCCCAGCGCCGAGAACATGCCGCCGATCCCGTGGTGCTGGTAGCCCCACCACCCGGCCACCGCAAGGCAGACGAAGGTGACTAAAAATGAAATTCTGAAATGCTTCATGTGTTGATTTCCCTCATTTGTTATTGTTGATGGATGCAGTGTAGCCGCAAGCAATGCTTTTAAAAATAGGAGATAATCTGAGGATTACTTCTGAAAAACCGAAGAATGAAAAATACTGGAATGAATTTCCGCCATCTGTACTACTTCTGGGTGGTGGCCAAGGAGGGCGGCGTGACGCGCGCCGCCGAACGGCTGGGACTGGCGATCCAGACCATCAGCACCCAGCTCAGCCAGCTCGAGCAGTCGGTCGGCAAGGCGCTCTTCATGCAGCAGGGCCGCGGCCTGCAACTGACCGAGGCCGGGCGCCTGGCGCTGGCCTACGCCGACCAGATCTTCCTGCTGGGCGAGCAATTGCAGGAAGCGCTGGGCGAAGCCGACAGCGGGCGCACCCGGCTCACGGTCGGCATTTCCGACTCCTTGCCGAAGTTGACCGCCTTTCGCCTGTTGGAGGCGACCCTGCATCTGGCCACCCCGGTGCGCCTGGTGTGCTACGAAGACCAGTTCGAAGCCCTGCTGGCCGACCTGGCCCTGCACAAGCTGGACGTGGTGCTGACCGACCGCGCGGTGCGCTCGGGCACCACCTTGCGCGTGTTCAGCCACATGCTGTTCGAAAGCGACACCATTGTAGTGGGCACGCCGGTCCTGGCCGGGGCCTACGCCGAGGGTTTTCCGGGCAGCCTGAACGGCGCGCCCTTCCTGCTGCCCACCCGCAACAACGCCCTGCGCGGACGGATCGACGAATGGTTCGAGCTGCACAATGTGCGGCCGGACGTGGTGGGCGAATTCGAAGACAACGCCCTGCTCAACACCTTCGGGCGACGCGGCGCCGGCCTGTTTTTCGCGCCGGCGGCGCTGGCCGGCGACCTGGCCGACCAGTTCGGCGCAGTGCTGGCCGGCCACGTGCCGCAGGTGCGCGAGCACGTCTACGCCATCTCGAACGAGCGTAAAATCAAGCATCCCGCCGTCGAAGCAATCCTTTCGGCTGTACATCAAGGTGTGTTCAGCACGCCATGAACGGTACAATGTCCATCCCGGTCCCTTGTGGCCAAGCGAAAAACTAACCCTACTCTTTATGCAAAATGCCTTACTGGTCTTGCTCGCCCTGTTCCTGGTGGCGCTCAACGGCTTTTTCGTGGCGGCCGAATTCGGCATCGTCACCCTCCGAAAAACCCGCGTGCGCGCGATTGCCAAGAGCCAGGGGGTGCGTGGACGCCTGCTGGGCAAGGTCCACGGCCAGTTGGATGCCTACCTGTCGGCCTGCCAGCTCGGTATTACCTTGGCGTCGCTGGGCCTGGGCTGGGTCGGCGAGCCGGCTTTTGCCAGCCTGCTCGAACCGGTGTTCGGCCTGCTGGGCGTCGAATCGGCGAAGATCATCCACACGGTGTCGTTCGTCATTGCCTTCAGCGTGATTTCTTTCCTGCACATCGTGGTGGGCGAACTGGCGCCGAAGTCGCTGGCGATCCGCAATCCGGAAGTGGTGGGTTTGTGGACCGCGCCGGCGCTGTATATTTTCTACTGGTCAATGTATCCCGCGATTTACCTGCTTAACGGCAGCGCCAACCTGGTGCTGCGCCTGGCGGGCCTGTCCGGTTCGGGCGGGCATGACGCCCATTACTCGACCGAAGAACTCAAGCTGATTCTGCGCACCAGCCAGCCGGGCGAAAAGTTTACCCGCGACGAGCGCCATATCCTGGCCCAGTCGCTCGACTTCAGCCAGCTGTCGGTGGCCGACCTGATGCGTCCGATCAATGAAGTCATCGCCCTGCACTCCAGCAAGTCGATGGAAGAAAATTTGCAGACCGTGGTGAGGAACCGTTTCAGCCGCTATCCCTACTTCGATAGCAATGGCGAAGACGTGCTGGGCGTGATCCATTTGAAGGATTTGTTCTTTGCGCAGCAGGCCGGGCGGCCGATCAAGGATCTGACGCAGTTTTTACGCCCGGTCGAAACCATGTCGGCGCGCACGCCGGCCCAGCAGATGTTCCGCCGCTTTCGCGACGGCGCGCCGCACTTCGCGCTGATTGGCGAAAAGGGCAAGCGCCCGGTCGGGTTTATCACGCTCGACAACCTGCTCGGCGCCATGGTCGGCGAAATCCGCGACGAATTCCGCTTGAACGAGAACGATTGGCTGCGCCAGCCGGACGGCACCCTGATCGGCAAGGCCAGCCTGCCGATCTTCTCGCTGGAACGGATCCTGGGAATCGATATCGATAACGAGACGCTCGGCCTGGATGAAGTCGAATCGGTCGGTGGCTTGTTGATGGTGAAGCTGGGCGACATTCCCAAGCAGGGCCAGCGGATTGAGTTTCCTCACTTCGACATCGTGGTCAAGAAGATGAACGGTCCGCGCATCGTGCTGATCAAGGTGATTCCGCAAGTGCACCGCACGCCTGATACGGACGAGCAGGACTGATCGTCGCGGGGGAATCGGCTGTCGCGTCCTGCTTAGCGCGCGACGGCCGTGCACCGGTCGGGCATATCCTTGTCGGGGGCGCCGATGCAACGCCACTGGATTTTTCCATCAACGAATAAGGGCGACAGGATAATCATCTGTCCGTTCCTGCCGCCTTTTGCGACGATCACGCCTGTGTCGTTCACCTCAAACAGCGTGACGTTGCTTGGTACCGGCAGCGCTTGTGTGAGCTGTGTTGCCGTGCCGGCAAAGGTACCGCGCTTGACGGCGTCGGCTTCAATCGCGTACTGCACAGCCCCAAGCTCAACAAGCATCTTGCCGGTTTCTGCGCGCGCACGATAACCCGAGTACTGCGGAATGATGACGGCCGCTAGCACAAGAACACAGAGGGCTCCGAGCACCCCTTTCAGAAAACACTTCATGGTGCGGCCCTGCGAAATGAATGTGTATTAGCGCCATCACCCGGTTCAGGCATTGAGCTGTCGAACCTCCGCCGCAGCCGTGATTTTACTGGATGTAGCCACGTGCTGCCGGACGGCGCGTAAGCGCAGCCGGTGCCAGGTCTGACATTCGGACACGGGCTCTTCTATCAGGATAATTCGCGGTGCTGTGCCCGGTCTTACAGCTGCGTTCGTGTCCGAATGTCAGCGCAGTAATCGGCGGGGTGCGCCGAAAATCGCGCCGAAGCAAGCACCCTATATAACTGGCAGATATGAAAACCGCTGTCCTTATGGTGTTTGCTTAAGAGACCTGACACCGTATTCACGGTCTTACAGCTGCGTTCGTGTCCGAATGTCAGACCTGACACCGTATTCGGTGTCCGAATGAGACCTGACACCGTATTCGACACCGTATTCGGTCAGACCTGACACCGTATTCGGACACCGTATTCGTTGCGCATCAATACATGAACTTTTGCAAACGGCTCGTTATCCAAAGCGCTTTCCTTCAACTATGTTCACTGGCGATCCCGCCCAATCACGTATGCATGGAGGGGGAAAAGAACACGATTTCCGGATCGTCATCGTCCAGATTATCGATGAATCCGCTGAGTCGAAATCCGGCCGACTTCAGCAGTTCCTGCATGCGCTGGTTGGACAGGTTTGTCGACGCAAAGAGTTTCGGCGTCGTGCAGCGCGCCTGAAAATCACGCACCAGCGCCATTCCCAATCCCTGGCGGCGAAAACCTTCGCCCACCATGACCATCTCGATGAACCCGTTACCGAAAAAATGGTATCCCAGGACGCCGTAGGCGCCGACCGACTCGCCCGTCCGGGCCACATAGCAGCATCCTGCATCGATCCACTGCCTTATCTGGACACGCCGCCCGGGTTCGCAGGCCGCCACCGTATCGAGCGCGACCAGCGCCTCACGGTCGGCCAGGGTGGCGACTCTGATCTCCACCATCTAAATATCGTTGACTGCGGCCGGCTCGATGCCGGTCCACTCGCGCATCAGCGAATACCCCACCGCCAGCAGGGTCGGGCCGATGAACAGGCCCACGAAGCCGAACGCCAGCACCCCGCCCAACACCCCCAGCAACACCAGCAAGAACGGCAGGCTGCTGCCGCGGCTGATCAGCATCGGCTTGACCACGTTGTCGACCCCGCTGATGAGCACCAGCCCCCACACCACCATGAAGATGCCCCAGCCGGTCTGGCCCTGGTTGAACAGCCAGATCGCCGCCCCGCCCCAGATGATCGGCGGGCCGACCGGCACCAGCGACATCACGAACGTGGCCACCGCCAGCAGCGGCACCCCCGGCACGCCGGCGATCACAAACCCGATCGCGGCCACCACGGCCTGCGCCAGCGCCGTTCCCAGCAAGCCGTACATGACCCCGCGCACGGTCTGGCTGACGGTGGTGGCGATGCGTTCGGAGCGCTCGCCGATGATGCGTTTCATGGCAACCCCGATGGCCAGCAGCAAGGTCGGCCCGTCGCGGTACAAGAAGAAGCTGACAAAGGCCGCCAGGCTCATCTGCGCAACACCCGCGCCCAGCACAATGCCGCCACCGAGCAGGTAGTGGCGCGCCGGTTCCAGCAAGCGCTGGGCCAGTTCCATCATCTGCTCGCGGCTCGAAACCAGGTTACCCACGTAGCTGTAGAGCGTCTCGCCGACCAGCGGAACTTGGCGCAGCCAGCCCGGCGGCTCCACATGCCCGGTGGCGACAGCGGCCTTCAATTGATCGTAGAAGCGCCCGACGTCGTCGGCCAGGTTGTAGGCCACCAGCGCGATCGGCAGGATCACCAGGCAGGTCAGGGTCAAGGTGAGCGTCAGCGCGGCCAGGGTGCGCCGGCCACGCATGCGCTCCAGCACGTACAGGTAGATCGGCCAGGAGGAAATCACGATGGCGGCGGCGAACAGGATTGCCGCCAGGAAGGGGCGCAGGACATACAGGCAACCGATGGTGAGCAGCGCGATCGCGCCCATGTATGCGTAATTCTTGCCGCTGCGCTCTTGGTCCATGGTCACCCAGTCAGGTCAGTGTTGCGGATCAGTTCAACAGTTGCTTGATGTCGTGCACGATCGGCGCCGGGCCTTTACCGTGACGCACGAACAGGCGGATCTTGCCGTTGCGGTCGAACACATAGCTGGCGGCGGTGTGGTCCATCGAATAGCTGCCTTCCGTCTTGCCGTTGACCTTGGCGTAGAACACCTTGAATTCCTTGGCCACTTTCGCGGTCGCTTCGGCGTCGCCGTACAGGCCGAGGAAGCGCGGATCGAAGGCCGGCACATATTGCGCCAGCAGCGCCTGGGTGTCGCGCGCCGGGTCGATGGTGACGAACAGCACCTGCACCTTGTCGGCGTCGGGACCGAGTTCCTTCATCACCGCCGCCATTTCGGCCATGGTGGTCGGGCACACGTCGGGACACTGGGTGAAGCCGAAAAACATCACCACCACCTTGCCCTTGAAGTCGGCCAGGGTGCGCGGCTTGCCGTTGTGATCAAGCAGGGCAAAGTCGCGCGCGTAGTCCAGGCCCGTCAGGTCGGTGTTCTGGAAACTCGGCGGCGCAGGCGGCGTGGCCGCCTTGTCGCAGGCGGCCAGGGTCAGCATCGCAGGAAGAATACACAGGGCAAGCAGTTTCTTGATCATATTTTGACGTAGTGGTCGAGCAACAGCGCGGCAAACAGCAGCGACAGGTAGATGATGGACCAGGTGAACGCTTTACGCGCCACCTGGTCGGAATAGTGGCGGTACACCTGCCAGCCATGCCACAGGAACACGGCATTGAGCAGCACCGCCGACACCAGATAAATGTGTCCGCTCATGCGCACCGCGTACGGCAGCAAGGTCGTTGCCGCCAGCACGATGGAATACAGCCAGACATGGAAACCGGTGAAGTTCATGCCATGCGTGACCGGCAACATCGGCAAGCCCGAGCGCGCGTAATCGTCGCGCCGGTACATGGCCAGCGCCCAGAAATGCGGCGGGGTCCACACGAAAATGATCAGCACCAGCAGCCAGGCTTGCATCGGCACGTCGTTGGCGACCGCCGCCCAGCCCAGCGCCGGCGGCATCGCGCCCGACAGGCCGCCGATGACGATGTTCTGCGGCGTGGCCGGTTTCAGGATCATGGTGTAGATGACGGCGTAGCCGACAAAGGTGACGAAGGTCAGCCACATGGTCAGCGCGTTGACCATCGTATAGAGCACGGCCATGCCGGCGCCGCCGATGATGGCCGAAAAGATCAGGGTCTGGGTCTTGGTCAATTCGCCCATGGCGGTGGCGCGGCGCGCGGTGCGCGCCATGCGCGCGTCGATCTCGGCCTCGACCAGGCAGTTGACCGCGAACGCGGCCCCGGCCAGCAGCCAGATGCCGATCGTGGCCGGCACCAGGATGCGCCAGTTCGGCACGCCCTCGGTGGCCAGCAGCATCCCGATGACGGCGCAGAACACGGCCAGCTGGGTTACTCTTGGTTTGGTCAGCGCCCAATACTGGGCGACGCGGTTGGCGGATTTATGTGTTGCGGTCTGGGTTGTCATGGGTGGTGGCTTGCTTGCAGTACCGGTCCGGAGGGGTACTTGATCTTGTAGTTTAACATGGTCACCATCAGCACCAGCAGCGCAGCGCCTGCGTTATGCAGGACGGCGATGGTCAGTGGAAAGTTCAGATAGACGGTGGCGATCCCGCTCACCGCTTGCACAGCGAGCACGATGCCGATCCCGCGCGCATGCCGCGCCGCGCCGGGGTGGGCCCGCGCGCGCCAGGCGGCCAGGCCCAGCACCGCCAGCACCACGAAGGCGAAGTTGCGGTGCACCCAGTGGATCGCGGTCAGGGCCGGGAACGGCAGGTAGTGTCCGGCGGCGGTCTTGCCCAGCTCGCGCCACAGGTGGAAGCCGTGCCCGAAGTCCATCTCGGGCACCAGCTTGCCGTTACACAGCGGGAAGTCGGTACAAGCCAGGGTGGCGTAGTTGGTGCTCACCCACCCGCCCAGGGCGATCTGGATGGCCAGCACCACGGCAGCGGCCAGCGCCAGGCGGCCCGGCATGCCAGGCGCGGCGCCCGCGATGGCGTCGGGCGCGGTGAAGCGCCCGTGCGCCAGCGCGCTGGCGCGGTTCTGGCGCGCGCCCAGCCACACCAGCATCGACAGCAATCCCATCCCCAGCAGCAGGTGGATGGTGACGATCACCGGTTGCAGCTTGAGCGTGACGGTCCAGGCGCCGAAAGCGCCCTGCACCAGCACGAACACGAACAGCATGGTCGGCAGCGCCGGCGCGTATTCGGCGCGGCGCGTCTTGCACCACTGGTTCCAGGCGGTGCCCATCAGGGCCACGATCAGCACGCCGATGCCCATCGCCAGGTAGCGGTGGATCATTTCGATCCAGGCTTTGACGAGCGTCACCGGTCCGCTCGGCATCAGCGTTTCGGCTTTGATGATCTCGGCGTGCGCCAGGAAGGGATTGGCGGCGCCGTAGCAACCCGGCCAGTCCGGACAGCCCAGCCCCGAATCGGTCAGGCGCGTAAAGGCGCCGAACACGATCAGGTCGAACGTGAGGAAGACCGTGATCCAGACCAGCTTGCGGTATTTGTTCGGGTCGGACGACATCCACACCATCGACAGCGGCAGGCAGGCCGCCAGCAGGCCGGTCAGGCCCAGTTGCACCATGGACGAGAGCTGCATCGCTTAGCCGATCGCGGACGCTTTGAGCACTTTGTACATATCCTTCTTCACCTTGGACGGCTCCGGATTCTTGGGGAAGCGCATCATCAGGTGGCCGCGCGGGTCGATCAGGTAAGTATGGTCGGCGATCTTGCCGCCCGGCTCGACCGGCAGCCAGGCCACCACGTTGGCGGCCGGCACGCGCAGCATGTGGGTGCCATCGACCACGCGGATCAGCATGGTGTCGATCGGGCTCGCGTCCGTCACCAGCCAGACCCGTTCGATGCGTTCCATTTCCTTGCCCTGCATCAAGCGCAGCTGGCGCATCGCGACCAGCTGGTCGCGGCAGGCTTGCGGACACTCGCCCGGACCCACCTGCAGCATGATCCATTTGCCCTTGTAGGCGTCGAGCGCGGCCGGCTTGCCGTCGAGCGTGGTGGCGCCCAGGGTGGGCGGGATCGGGTGCTTCTGCGGCTCGATCAGGGTGCCGTAGTTGGTGCGCCCGGTCGGCTTGATCACGTAATAGGTGAGATAGGAAAACAGCATCGGCGCCGCGCACACGAAGACCACGGCCAGCAGTTTCCAGCGGCCGCTCCATTGACTTGCCTTTGCTTCAGTCAGTTTGTTTTGTTCCACGTCGAAATCCTGTAATCACGAAAAAGAGCAGCGCCATGACCGCCAGCGCATACCATTGAAATGCATAACCCTGGTGTTTTTCCACATTCAGGGAGGGAGCCGGCCAGTTGCGCACCAGCTTGTCGCCGACGGGCGCCGGGCCGCTTTGCTCGATAAAGAACGGTTGCACCGTCAGGCGGCTCGCTTGCGCAAACTCGTCCGGGGTCAGGTTTTGCAGGATGGCCTTGGGCGCCACCGGCGTCGCCGTGCCCAGCTGCATGACCTTGCCCATGCCCGATCGCGCCAGGCCGCTGATGGTCACCGTGCCGGACGGCGTATCGAATTCCGGCAAGCGGTCGAACTGGCCGGTGTAGCGCGGCAGCCAGCCGCGCGCCACCAGCACATGGGTATCGGTGCCGTCGATGCGCAGCGGCATGACCAGGTAGAAGCCGGCCTTGCCTTCCAGCGGACGGTTATTCAAGAACAGCGGCCACGCGCGCACGAAGGTCCCGCTCACCGTCACCGGGCGCAGGTCGACCTGCGCCGGCGCGAGCAGGGTTGCGCCGAGCACCAGCGGGGCGGCGCCGGCGCGTTCCGTGATGGCCTGCTGCAGGGCGATTTTCCCGGCGGCGCGGCCATCCTGCCAGCGCCCCAGCACGATGCCGAGCGCCACCAGCAGCACGGTCGCCACGAAGGGAATGGCCCGAAAGCGAAAGCCGATACGCATTACAATGGTGCCTTACTCAAAAAATTCGAGCTCATTATGAAAATCCTCGTCGCCTTTGCCTTCATCCTGATCCTCGGGAGCCTGGGCTCGGCCCTGTTCTTCCTGATGCGCGACAAGGGCAAGAGCAACCGCACGGTACACGCGCTGGCGCTGCGCGTAGGCTTGTCGATCACCCTGTTCCTGATGCTGCTTGGCAGCTACAAGATGGGCTGGATCGCGCCGACCGGCATCCGCTGATGCATTGATCGCCCCTGCGCTCGGCAAGCTTATACCCCAGCCGCAAAAAACCGGGGACAGGCCACCGCTTGGTGGACTGTCCCCGGTTTTTCTCATTTCAAACCTGCCGGAGGGCGCACCCTCCCGCTTGCCGCCATTACAGCCAGTAGACGACGACGTACAGGCCGAGCCAGACGACGTCGACAAAGTGCCAGTACCAGGCCGCGCCTTCGAAGCCGAAGTGGTTGTCGGCGGTGAAGTGACCCTTCATGACGCGGTACAGGATCACCGACAGCATGATCGCGCCGAGCGTCACGTGGAAACCGTGGAAGCCGGTCAGCAGGTAAAAGATCGAACCGTAGATGCCCGAGGTCAGTTTCAGGTTCAGGTCGCTGTAAGCGTGCATGTATTCGTAAGCCTGGAAGCCCATGAAGACGGCGCCCAGCAAGATGGTGGCGGCCAGCCAGAAGGCGGTCTTGGCACGGTGGCCGGCGCGCAGCGCGTGGTGCGAAATGGTCAGGGTCACGCCCGACAGCAGCAACAGGCAGGTGTTGATGGTCGGGATCGGGAACGGGCCCATGGTCGTGAAGCTGTCGATCGTGCCGGCCGGGCTGGCGCCGCCCCACTGGGCTGCGAAATCAGGCCAGATGATCTTGTGATCGAGGTCGCCCAGCCACGGCGTGGTGATGGTGCGGGCGTAGAACAGCGCGCCGAAGAAGGCGCCGAAGAACATGATTTCGGAGAAGATGAACCAGCTCATCGACCAGCGGAACGACAGGTCGATGCGCTTGCCGTACTGGCCGGCTTCGGATTCGCCGATGGCGTCGCCGAACCAGAAGTAGAAGACCAGCAGGGTCGCCAGGATGCCGGCGATATTGAGCGCCGGACCCCAGGACACGTCATTGACCCAGGCCGAGGCGCCGATCATCGTCACGAGCAGCGACAAGCCGGCGGCCATTGGCCATTTGGATGGGCCTGGCACGAAATAATACGGTGCGGCGGCGTGTGGTGAACTCATCTTCATCTCCTAAATCAAACTGTATGCGGTGAATTTATTGCTAATTTTGTAAAACATCAATCCGGCGGCCGGTTTACGACACGGCAAATTTCACCAATGCCACCAGCACGCCGATGAACAACATCACCCCAATCAATCCGGCAATTACCACATGCACCGGATTCAGGCTGGCCGAATCTTTTTCGTAATCGCTGCGCTTGCGGATGCCCAGGAAGGACCAGAACACCGCTTTCATGGTGGCGCCGAACGAAGCGTTGCGTTCGGGGGCCTTGTGCTCGTCGCTCATGGCGGCCCTTACTTCGCCGCCACGGCCTGGGTACCGGCAATTTCAAAGAAGGTGTACGAGAGCGTCATCGTCTTCACGTTTTGCGGCAGGGCCGGATCGATGTAGAACACCACCGGCATCTGCTTGGCCTCGTTCGCCTGCAAGGTCTGCTGCTTGAAGCAAAAGCACTCGACCTTCTTAAAATGCTGCATCACCAGTTGCGGCGCGAAGCTGGGAATCGCCTGCGCCTGCACGGTGCGGTTTTGCGTATTGACCACTTCGTACATCACGGTGGTCAGTTCGCCCGGATGGACTTCGACCGAGCGCTTGGTCGGGCGGAAACGCCACGGCCCCTGCGAATTGCCGTCGAACTCGATGGTGATCTTGCGCGACTGGTCGATCTGGGTATTCTTGTCGTACGTCACCGTGCCATCGGTCTGGGTCAAGACATTGATACCGAGCAGTTCGCACATGTGCTTGTACACGGGGATCAGGGCGTAACCAAAACCAAACATCAACACCGCGACGACGACCAGCTTGCCGAGCATCGCGCGATTGAGTTTCAACATGCCGGATTGTTCGTTTGCCACGTCAGCTCACAGCCAAATGCGTTTGATGAAAACCATCGAGAAGAAAAATACCGCCAGCGCGCCGATGATCAGGCCCGTGCGGAGGTTGTTCGGCTTTTTTGGATCGGACATGGTGCTCACTTACAAGTTCAGTGGCGTGGGCACCGACCGGGCCGCCCACGCTGCTGTAAAACGGATTACTTCACCGTCGGCGGTACTTCGAAGGTGTGGAACGGCGCCGGGCTCGGCACGGTCCACTCCAGGCCTTCAGCGCCATCCCATGGCTTGTCGGCCGCTTTGGCGCCGCCACGGATGGTCGGCAGGATCACGCAGAACAGGAAGTACACCTGCGACAGGCCGAAACCGAAGGCGCCGATGGTGGCGATCGTGTTGAAGTCGGTGAACTGCGCCGGGTAATCGGCATAACGACGCGGCATCCCCGCCAGTCCCAGGAAGTGCATCGGGAAGAAGGTGATGTTGAACGTGATCAGCGACAGCCAGAAGTGCATCTTGCCGCGGAATTCGTTGTACATGTGGCCAGTCCACTTCGGCGACCAGTAATAGAAACCGGCGAACAGGGCGAACAGGGAACCTGCGACCAGCACGTAGTGGAAGTGGGCCACGACGTAGTAGGTATCTTGCAGCTGGATGTCGATCGGGGTCACAGCCAGGATCAGGCCGGTGAAACCACCCATCGTGAACACGAAAATGAAGCCGACCGAGAACAGCATCGGGGTTTCGAAGGTCATCGAACCCTTCCACATCGTGGCGATCCAGTTAAACACTTTCACGCCGGTCGGCACCGCGATCAGCATGGTGGCGTACATGAAGAACAGCTGGCTGGTCACTGGCATGCCGGTGGTGAACATGTGGTGGGCCCAGACGATGAACGACAGGATCGCGATCGAGGCGGTGGCGTAGACCATCGAGGCATAGCCGAACAGTGGCTTGCGGGCGAAGGCCGGCAGGATCTGCGAGACGATACCGAAGGCCGGCAGAATCATGATGTACACCTCGGGGTGGCCGAAGAACCAGAAGATGTGCTGGTACATGACCGGGTCGCCGCCGCCGGCGGCGTTAAAGAACGAGGTGCCGAAGTGACGGTCGGTCAGGGTCATGGTGATCGCGCCAGCCAACACAGGCATCACGGCGATCAGCAGGTAGGCGGTAATGAGCCAGGTCCAGCAGAACATCGGCATTTTCATCAGGGTCATGCCGGGAGCGCGCATGTTCAGGATGGTGACGATGATGTTGATCGAACCCATGATCGACGACGCGCCCATCAGGTGCATCGCGAAAATCGCCATGTCCATGCCGGGTCCCATCTGGGTCGACAGCGGTGCGTACAGGGTCCAGCCGGCGGCGGTTGCGCCGCCAGGCACCAGGAACGAGGTCGCCAGCAGGATCGCTGCGGGCGGCAGCAGCCAGAACGAGAAGTTGTTCATCCGTGCGAACGCCATGTCGGAGGCGCCCACTTGCAGCGGGATCATCCAGTTGGCGTAGCCGACGAAGGCCGGCATGATCGCGCCGAACACCATCACCAGGCCGTGCATCGTGGTCAGCTGGTTGAAGAACTCGGGCTGGAAGAATTGCAGGCCCGGTTTGAACAGTTCGGTACGGATCATCAGCGCCAGCACGCCGCCGGAGAGCAGCATGATGAGCGAGAACCACAGGTACAGGGTACCGATATCCTTGTGGTTGGTGGCGAACAGCCAGCGGGTCAGGCCCGTCGGGTGATCGTGGCTATGATCGTGGTCATGGCCGTGTGCGTGATCTAGTGTGCTTGTGCTCATGAGTTACTCCCGATTACTTGTTACGTGCAGCCAGGACTTCGGCTGGTTGAACGATATTTTCCGCTGCCTTGTTCGACCAGTTGTTGCGGGTGTAGGTAATCACCGCAGCAATATCGGAATCCGACAATTGTTTCCAGGCTGGCATCTCGGTCGGGAACTTGCCCGATTTCTGGCCATGCAGCAGGATATTGACCTGGTCCGCTTTCGGACCGGTCACGATGGCGGAGCCGTCCAGCGCGGCGAACGCGTTCGGCACGCCCTTGCCGTTGGCCTGGTGGCAGACCACGCAGTTGGTGGCGTAGACTTTTTCGCCTTTGATCTTCAGTTCGTCGATGGTCCACACTTTCGATGGATCGTCAGCCAGGGCAGCCATTTTCTTTTTCTCGCCGGCGACCCACTTGCTGTAGTCGGCGTCGGAGACGACATTGACCACGATCGGCATGAAGGCGTGTTCTTTACCGCACAGCTCGGCGCATTGACCGCGGTAGACACCGATCTGCTCGGCCTTGAACCACGTGTCGCGCACGAAACCGGGAATCGCATCCTGCTTGACGCCGAAGGCCGGGATCATCCAGGCGTGGATGACGTCGTTGGCGGTCAGGACGATGCGGATCTTCTTGTTGACCGGCACATAGATTTCGTTATCGACTTCCATCAGGTAGTTCACGCCGCGCGGTGCGGTTGGCGCAATGCCTGGCTCGCCGACCTGCGAACGCGGGGTGGACAGGCTCGACAGGAAGGAAATGCCTTCGCCCTCGCCCTTCAGGTAATCGTAGCCCCATTTCCACTGCATGCCGGTGGCTTTGATGGTGATGTCGGCGTTCGAGGTATCTTTCATTGCGACCACGGTTTTGGTCGCTGGCAGCGCCATCACGATGACGATCAGGAACGGTACGACCGTCCAGGCGATCTCGACGGCAGTCGATTCGTGGAAGGTGGCTGGCTTGTGGCCCAGCGAACGGCGGTGCTTGAAGACCGAATAGAACATCACGCCGAACACCGCGACGAAGATCACCATGCAGACGACCATCATCCAGGTGTGCAGGTCGTTGATTTCCGACGCAATCTTCGTTACTGGCATTTGCAGGTTCAGCTGGTAATCCACCGGACGTCCCTCCACCGGTGCGGCCAGCGCTGGGATGCTGGCCGAAATTGCCAGACCGAACATCAAGGCCTGAAGTCGCTTTGCATATGTCATGTTTTCCCCAACCACCCAAAAATAAGAATATTTTTTCTACGCCAGTGATCCTGATCGGATCCCGGCGCTCCGAAACCATCGCACAAAAAGGGCCCATACCGTCCCGGCGCGCTCACGGCACGGCGGACCCGACTGGAACCCTGACATCGGCCATTGGCGCACAAAGCACACTGATGAACGCTGACTTGCTATCGCTTTCGGCTGCTGCACCGTTGAAAAACTCATGCGCTTGGCACCAGAATCAACACAGCCGATAAAATTAGTCCTTGATTATACTCAAGTATGCCCAACGTCATCAAGGGAAAATCCTCCCGTAACGGGTCAGCGCCCCCCTGTTTGCCCCGCTTTCACGGCCGTTGTGTACCATGCGGGGTACAAGTGGCGAGCGCGGCACCAAAACCATTGACGGCGCATCAACGCCCCTTGCGCGGCTCGAAGCGGATGATCGCCTCGCCCGCCGCCGTCACGCGCGGCGCCGGGCGGAAGGCGTGGCCGTAGATCACTTCGAAGGTCAGGCCGAGCTTGCCGTCCGGACGGCGCTGGCGCTCCAGCGCCGCCAGCATGCGGCTCCACGCCGCGCGCCCGAGCAAGCCGCGCGCGCGCGTGGCCAGCGGATTGCCGCCCAGCGCGCGCGCGTCGGCCAGCAGGGCCTCGGCCGTGTCGTACGTGACGGTAATGACCTCCATGTCCATGACCGGGGTGGAAAACCCGGCCCCCACCAACTGGTCGCCGAAGTCGTGCATGTCGACGAACGGCAGCACGCGCGGCGACGCAGGGCCGCCGGCGTCGGCCTCGGCAAAGGCCGTGCGCAGTTCACGCAGGGTATCCGGGCCGAAATTGGAAAACATCAGCAAACCATCCTGGCGCAGCACCCGGCGCCATTCCGCAAAGACACGGTCGGGCTGCGGATGCCAGTGCAAGGCCAGGTTGGACCACACCAGGTCGACCGAGTTCGGCCCCAGCGGCAGATTGCCGAAATCGCCGCACAGCAGGTCGACCCCGGCCTTGCCGGGCAACAGGCGGCTGAGCAGCTGGTTCAGGGACTTGATGGCCGAGGCCGGCGATTTGGCCGCCTCGACCATGGCAACGGCGGCGTCGAGGCCGACGATGTGGGCAGCGGGATAATCTTTTTGCAACAATGCCAGGTCGGCCCCGCTGCCGCAGCCGGCGTCCAGCACGCGCCTGGGCGCCACTTTGACCAGCATCAGCCGCTCATGCATGCGGGCGGCGATCTCGCGCCGCAGGAAATCGGACCGTTCCACGCGCTGCGGGCGCGAGAACAGGGTACGCACACGCGCCAGGTCGATCGGCGCGCTCAAGGTGTCGGGCGTGTTCATAGGACTGTGAGATGAGATAATGCCGGCAGTGTACCCGTTTGCCGGCTTGCCGTTTGCCGGCTTGCGGTTTGCCGGCTTGCGGTTTGCCGGCTTGCGGTTTGCCGGCTTGCCGTTTGACATCTTGCCGTTTCCAGCGATGCGATTTTGAAAGGGCCATCCGATGAGCGAGTTTCTGCGCCGCTGGTTGCGGCCCCGGATGCGGGCATGCGCCGCCGCATGGCTACCCTCCGCCTGCGCTTTGTGCGGAAGCGATGCCGATGCGCCGGTCTGCGCGCCGTGCGCGCGCCGCTTCGTCAGCGGCGGCGGCGCGCGTTGCCGCTGCTGCGCCAATCCGCTCGGCAGCGCCGACTGTGGGCTCCTGTGCGGCGCCTGCCTGGCCGACGCGCCCGCCTACGACGCCACCGTGGCCGCAAGCGACTATGCCGTTCCGCTCGACCAGTTAGTGCTGCGGCTCAAGTTCGGCGGCGCGCTCGCGCTGGCGCCGTGGTGCGCCGGGGCGCTGGCCCGGGCCGTGCTGGCCGCGCCCGGCTTCGCGCCGCCGGAATTACTGTGCCCGGTGCCGCTGGGACCGGCGCGCCTGGCCGAGCGCGGGTTTAACCAGGCGCTCGAAATCGCCCGGCCGCTGTCGACGTTGCTGGGCATTGCG
Source organism: Massilia sp. CCM 8734 (assembly GCF_011682155.1). Taxonomy (NCBI): domain Bacteria; kingdom Pseudomonadati; phylum Pseudomonadota; class Betaproteobacteria; order Burkholderiales; family Oxalobacteraceae; genus Massilia; species Massilia sp. CCM 8734. Next base: position 75,953 of record NZ_WHJI01000019.1, on the reverse strand, counting down.
CTATACCCGCAGCTGGCCGTGCGCCAGCTCGATACGCCGGCGCAATCGCGCGTGGCGCCGGGCCAGCGCAAGCAAAACATGCGCCATGCATTCCTGGTCGCCCCCGACATGCTGGCGCTAGTGCGCGGACGACACATCGGCGTGGTCGACGATGTGATGACCAGCGGCCATACCCTCGATGCGCTGGCGACCACCCTCAAGCGCTTCGGCGCCACGCGCGTGAGCAATATGGTGTTTGCACGCACGCCGCCGCACTAATGACTACATGCTACCCAAGGAGAATACATTGTTTCACGTCGTACTGGTCGAACCCGAAATCCCGCCGAACACCGGCAACATCATCCGCCTGTGCGCCAACACGGGCGCGCAACTGCACCTGATCGAGCCGCTCGGTTTCCCGCTGGACGACGCCAAGATGAAGCGCGCCGGGCTCGACTATCACGATTACGCCAGCATGCGGGTCCACAAAAACTGGGAAGCCTATATCAGCGCATGCCAGCCCGACCCGGCGCGCATGTTCGCGCTGACCACGCACGGCTCGGCGCCGTTCGCCGAGGCCAGCTTCCTGCCGGGTGACGTCTTCGTGTTCGGCGCCGAAACGCGCGGCCTGGCGCCGGCGCTGCGCGAATCGTTCCCGGCGCAACAACGCATCCGCCTGCCGATGCGTCCGGACAACCGCAGCCTGAATCTATCCAACACGGTCGCGGTGGTGGTGTTCGAAGCCTGGCGCCAGAACGGCTACGCCGGCGGCGCCTGATCCTCCCAGGCGGTGTCACAGGCGGTGTCAGGTCTGACATTCGGACACGAGCACGGCTGTATCAGGCAACGATCTTTACCCAATGTTCAGTCTGTGTCCGAATGTCAGACCTGACACCGGCGGTGGACACCGGCGGCGGACAGGGCGCAGGCAAGCGGACTTGCGCGCACGATTGCATCTGTCGGGCAAAGATTTCCCCGAAGCCTTACTATGATGACATCAACGGCTCCCCTGTCCGCACCGTCATGATCAAGCTCCAGCTCCTGCTGCGCGATCGCGCCCGCGATCGCAGCGACGACCCCGCCCTGTGCGCCTTGCTCGAGGCGCACGGCATGCATGTGACCGCCTGCGGCATGGCCACCATCTCGGCCGAAACCTCCCTGGCCCAGGCAGAAAATTTATTCGGACCAATTCCAAATGTAAGCTCCGGGTTCGCATCCGATATACCATCTACACCAGAGCTCGCGATTCCGGCGGATCTGCAACACGCCGTCAGCCTGATTACCATCGCTCCGCGCCACGCGACGCCGGGCCAACCTACCTAGGGGGATTCCATGCAGCCTTTCAAACCCAGCCAGCCGCGTCCCGCCGTGGGCGAACCCGCTCCGCCGGAAGCACAGTTGCGCATCGCAATCACCTTCAAGGGCCGCGCCAACGCCGGCCCGACCAAGCTGGCGGCGCGCCTGTCCTCGCGCAGCATCCTCAGCTTCGAACCGGCGCCGGGCGAAATGGAAACAGCCATCGAGGCGCTGCGCCAGCGCGGCTTTATCGTCTCCGGGCGCGGCCGCATGACGGTGTCGGTGCGCGGCAGCGTGGCCCAGTTCGAACAAGTGTTCGGCACGCGCCTGACCCCGTTCAACCTGAGCCAGAAGCAAAGCTATTCGAGCGACCGCGTGTTCTACCCGGCCAAGGGCGCCCCCTGGAATCCCGATCCGGCGATCAAGGCGCTGATCGACGACGCCTATATCCAGTGGCCGCACATCTACCTGGCCGACCCCGGCGCCAGCGCGCGCCCGCCGTCGGTCGGGTACTACCATCTCGACGTACTCAAGGATGTGCCGGCCAAGCTGAACGTCACCAATATCCACAAGGAACGCCACCATGGCGAAGGCATCCGCGTGGCCATGATCGACACCGGCTTCGACCATTCGCACCCATTTTTCACCCGCAACGGGTTTACCTCCTCGGTGGTGCTGGCGCCCTCGGCCACCAACCGCCAGACCGATCCCGGCAGCCACGGCACGGGCGAATCGGCCAATGTGTTCGCGGTGGCGCCGAAAGTGACCTTCATCGGCGTCAAGCTGGGCGACGACGACGACCCGAACGGCGGCGCCAGCATCCTCGAAGGCTTCCAGGAAGCGCTCAAGCACAAGCCGCACGTGATCACGGTGAGCATGTGCTACGACTTGCGCGATGACGATGGCGTCTCCGAACTGGGGGACTTGCCGAACGGCCTGAAACCGCTGGAAGCCGAAATCCAGGCGGCGATTGCCAGCGGCATCGTGGTGGTTTTCTCCGCAGGCAACGGCCACTACGCTTTCCCGGCCTCGATGCCGGAAGTGCTCAGCGTCGGCGGCACCTTCGTGGCCGAAAACGGCGCGATGACAGCGTCGGATTACGCCTCCGCCTTTACCAGCGGCATCTATTCAGGCCGCCACGTGCCCGATGTATGCGGCCTGGTCGGCATGCTGCCGAACGCCGATTACATCATGCTGCCGGTGCCGCCCGGCGCCGAGATCGATACCGGCAACGCTGCGCATGACGGCACCCGTCCCGGCGACGGCTGGGCCGTGTTCAGCGGCACCTCGGCCTCGGCGCCGCAGATCGCCGCCGTGTGCGCCCTGCTGCTGCAGAAAAACCCCAAGCTCACGCCGGCCGAAATCAAGGCCCTGCTGGTGCGCACCGCGATCGACGTGCATGACGGCTCGGCCAGCCCGTCCAGCGATCCGGAAGGGCTGGGCGTGAAGGCCGGACCGGGCGTCGACGGCGCCACCGGGGCCGGCCTGGTCGACGCCCACGCCGCCTGGCTGCAGGCGTGAGCATGGACGCACCACGTGAAGTGCGCGTCGGCCTGATCGGCTATGGCTTTTCCGGCGCCACCTTCCAGGCGCCGCTGATCGCCACCACGCCGGGCCTGCGCCTGACGCGCGTGTGCTCCAGCCAGGGCGAGCGCGTGCTGCGCGACTTTCCGGGCGTGGCGGTGGTGGCCGCGCCGGCCGAGCTGATCGAGTCGGGCGAGGTCGATCTGGTGGTGGTCGCCACGGCCAACGCCAGCCACGCGCCGCTGGCCAGGCAGGCGCTGTTGGCCGGCAAGCACGTGGTGGTGGAAAAGCCGTTCACCATCACCCTGGACGAAGGCGCCGAGCTGATCGCGCTGGCCGACGAGCGGCAACTGGTGCTCAGCGTGTTCCACAACCGGCGCTGGGACAGCGATTTCCTGACCCTGCGCCAGGCCATCGAATCGGGCCTGCTGGGGCCTGTCAACACCTATGAAGCGCATTTCGACCGCTATCGGCCGGACGTGCGCGGGCGCTGGCGCGAACAGGACTTGCCCGGTTCCGGCCTGCTGTACGACCTGGGCGCGCACCTGATCGACCAGGCGCTGGTCTTGTTCGGCAATCCCGATTGCGTCAACTGCGACATGGGCGTGCAGCGCGGCGCGGCGGGCGGCAGCGCCTCCGACGACTACTTCCACCTGACCATGCGCTACGGTGCGCGGCGCGTGATCCTGCACGCGGCGTCGCTGGTATTGCAGGCCGGCCCGCGCTTCACGGTGCATGGCGAAACCGGCAGCTTTATCAAGCACGGGATGGACCCGCAGGAGGCGGCGCTGATCCGCGGCGAGCGTCCCGGCGCGCCCGGCTGGGGCGTGGAAGCCGAAGCGCAGCATGCGCGCATCGGTTTTGTGAAAGGTGGTTTGACGGTGAGCGGCAAGGCAGCCTCCCTGCCCGGCCGCTACCAGGACTACTACCAGGGCCTGTTCGACGCCATCGTCAACGGCAAAAACCCGCCGGTGACGGCACGCGAAGCGCTGGCGGTGATCAAGATCATCCACCTGGCGCTGCAAAGTCACGCTCAGCAGCGCACCGTGACGTTCGAATAGGAACGGCGTGGGCTTAGCCTGACGTTTTGGCCGACACACTCAAAACCGTCGTCCCCGCGCCAAGGCGGCCGAGGGCCGCCTTGGCGCGGGGACGACGGCTAAACGGTTTGGGGTAGTCTTATCAACGCTACAGCATTTCATGGACCTTCAGGTACTCGCGCAGCACGCGTACCACCAGCGCATGGTCCTCCGCTCCCGGCAAGCCGGCCACGGTGATCGTCCCGGCCACGCCGCTGCCCCGTATCGTCAGCGGAAACGCCCCGCCCAGCGCCGCGAACTGGCGCGGATCGAGCGTGGGAATGGCGTGGATCGAACCGCCGCTCATGGTGACCTGGGTGTGCACATGATACGAACTGTGGCCGGTGCGCTTGACCAGCTTACTCTTGCGCCAGATCCAGTGCGCGTGATCGGCCGGCGTGCCGTTCATGGCGTGGTAAAACAGGCGCTGCCCGTGCCGCGTAATGTCCACCGTGATCGCCTGGTTCCGCGCGCGCGCCGCCCGCACCAGCCGCAGGCCGATTTCCAGCGCGATATCGCTGTTGAATACATCGAACTGCAACAACTGCTCCTGCCGCACCAGCATCGCCAGCATCACATACGGGTCGTCCCGCTTCACGGCGCCGTCCCGCCCAGCACATCGAGCGCCGCCGACACGTACACCAGCGGCGCATTCCAGTTGATCGCCACTTCATTGCTGGCGTAGCTGCAATCGTCGTCGATGTACGACAGCGCCGGCAACGCCGACGGATATTGCCCCTTGCAGTCGCCCTTGTCCTGCTGCCCCGCATGCGGCCCGCCCGCCAGGAAACCCGGCACCGGCGCGGCCACCTGGTCGGCCATCGACGGGCGATGATGCGGATGCATGACCTGGCGCGCGCCGAAACCGGTCACGAACGAATACCCGGTGGCGTTGCGCCCCAAAACATAATCGAGGCCGGCCTGCGCGGCGTCGAGGTAATCGCGCTTGCCGTTCAGGCGGTACGCTTGCAGCAGCATCATCGACTGGTTCAAGGCCACCGCATTGCTGCCCCAGACGAAATCGTCGCCCTGCATCGACACCCCGTAGGCGGACGCGCGCCATCTGGCCGCCAGCGACGCCGCCAGGGTGTCGATGCGCGCGGCGATCAGCGTGCGGTCGGCCACCGCGCTCAAGCTGTTGCGGTGATGCGCGAGCGAGATCCAGGCCAGGGCGCGCACATCGGCCCATTGCGGCACGCTGGCCGTCAACGCGGCCGGCTGCATGGCCGCGTAGTAGCTGTCCTTGCCGCTGCTGATATACAGTTCGGCCGCGGCCCAGGCGAATTCGTCGTCGAAGCTGGCGTCGCCGTATTCGCCGGTGAGCACGCCGGCCGGATTGCGGAACACCACGGCCGGATTGGCGCGCGCCCATGCCCAAGCCGCTTCGGCCGCGCGCAGCATCTTCGTCGACAGGCCGGGCAACTGCTTCTCGTAGGGTTTGAGCACGCGGCTGGCGGTGGCCATGGTGGCGGCGAAATCGAGCGTGGCCGCCGTTCCCTTTTGCACCACGTAGCGCGGCTCCGCGCTGGCCTGGGCCGGCATGACGATGCCGTCGAAGCGCAGGTTGGTCAACTTGTTGTAGACGCCGCCGTCATGCGGGTCCTGCATGGTCAGCATCCACTCCAGGTTCCACAGCGCCTCGTCGAGGATGTCGGGCAGCGCGTTGCCGCTCTCGGGAATGGCGCTGCGCTGGCGCGCGAAATAGCCGGGATAGTGCTCGAACGCGGCCAGCAGGGTGTAGGTCGAGATGCCCGAATTGACGATGTACTTGTTATAGTCGCCGGCGTCGTACCAGCCCTTGGCGCTGGCGATGACAGTGCCTTCCGGCCGCGCGGTCGACGCCGCCGAGGCGTGCACCAGCACCCGCGTGTCGGGATGCCCGGCGGCGCGCGCATACACGCCGGCGTGGGACGGGTCGAGCGCCGTGCCGGAGCGGTTGAAGTAATACGCCTTGAGCGCGGCGCGGTTCAGCTGCGCATACACGCCGGCGCGCACCGCAAAGCGTTCCGAGGGCGCCACGCCGGCGGCGCGGATGCGGTATTCTCCGGGCCGCGCCAGGGCCGAAAAATCGGCCAGCCTGACCGACTCGCCGGACTCGCGCCAGGCGCCGACGGGGCCGGCCCGGCCGCGCCAGGCAACCGCGCCGCTGGCGGCGTCGATCACTTCCACCTCGCCGCTGGCGCCGGCCGGCAGCACGGCCACCTTGTGCGCCAGTGGAGCGAAGCCGACCTGATTGACGCGGATCGCGTCGGGCGCCGCGCTGGCGCACACGCCGGCCGCCAGCAGGACACAGAGCAGGCCGGCCGGCGCGCGCCTCATGCCGGCACCGCCTGCGCGCCCTTTGGGTCGTCGCTTGCCGCTTCATCGATATAGAACGGCGCGCACCAGGTGGCGATGAACGAGGGGATGGTGGCGACCATCACGAAGATGAAGTAGCTGACGTAGCCCATCGAAACCTGAAGGTGGCCGCTGACCGCGCCCGTCACCAGCCCGCACAGGCCCATGATGCCGGTGCCGAAAGCGTAGTGCGTGGTGGTGTACTTGCCCGGCGCGAGCTGCTGCATCAGGTAGATCATGAAGCCGACCGCACCGAAGCCGTAGAAGAACTTCTCGATCATGACACCGGCCGTGATCAGGTACAGGTTCGTTGGCAGGTAGATGGCCATGATCAGGAATGTCACGTTCGGGATGTTCACCGCGCAGCACAGCACGAACAAGGTCGGCTTCAAGCCTTTTTTGGCCACGTACCAGCCGCCCAGCAGAGACCCGAGCAGCACCGCGGCCAGGCCGTAGGTGCCGTAGATGACGCCCAGCTTTTCGTTGCTCAGCCCCAGGCCGCCCTTGGCGGCCGGATCGACCATGAAAAATGGTCCGATTTTTTCGAGGAAGCCGATACTGAGGCGGAACAGGAATGCAAACGCGATCATGCGCCATACGCCGCGCTTCTGGAACAGGGTGACGAAGGAGTCGGCCAGAAAATGGCCGACCGCGCGGGCGCTGGCCGGCGTGTTTTCGGCGCGCGCGCCGTCGGGCATGAAGCGCGCATGCCAGAGCGCCATCAGCACGGTCAGGCCGCCCACCAGAAAGAAGATGATGCGCCAGGATTCGATCCAGTCCGGGCCGAACACGGCGGCGTCGTGGTGGAACATGTTCACGTGCAGCCAGCCGCTCAGGTACACCATGCCGCCGGCGGCCACGATCGGGCCGACGTTCCAGCTCAGGCTCTGGATGCCGCAGTACAGCGACTGCGCGCGCGAGTCGAGCGAGGTGACGTAGACGCCGTCGCTGGCGATGTCCTGGGTCGCCCCGATGAAGGACATGGCCCAGAACAGCGCCATCAGGATCGTCATGTAGTTCGGCAGCGCCATCACCAGCGCGATGCCGATGAAACCGAGTCCGAGCATGGTCTGCGCGCACAGCACGAAGAATTTCTTGGTGCGGTACATTTCGACGAACGGCGCGAACAGCGGCTTGATCGTGTAGGCCAGGATCAGCAGGCTCGAATACTCGGCCGCCTTGCCGTTGTCCATGCCGAGATTCTTGAACATGATGGCGGTAACGGAGGTCAGCATGACATACCCGAGCGCCATCGTGAAGTAACCGGTCGGCACCCACAACAAGGGCCAGACGGTCGGTTTAGAAGCGTGCATGGTCGTTTTCCGTTTCAAGAATAGGCAGCGGCAATGGCGCTACGGCGCGCGGCGGCGCCAGGTCGGCCAGGTGCTCCGATAAAATCGCCGCCGCGCCCAGCATGGCTGGATAGGGAGCGGTGATGACCAAGGTCGGGATCTGCGAGGTAAAGGCGGAAAAGCGGCCCTTGTTCTCGAAGCGCGCCCGAAACGGCGAGCCGGCAAAATACGCGCCCAGGCGCGGCACCACGCCGCCGCCGATATACAGGCCGCCGCGCGCGCACAGGGTAACCGCCAGGTTCGCCGCGACAGTGCCGAGCATACCGCAAAAGCAGTCCAGCGTTTCGCGGCACAGCGGGTCGCTGCCGGCCAGCGCGCGCTCGACGATGTCGGCGGTGGACAGGCTGGCGTCGACCCGCAGGCCACGGTGCGCGGCCAGCGCTTCGCGGATCAATACGATCCCCGGACCGGAGACAATGCGCTCGGCTGATACGTGCTCGTAACGCTGCCAGCAATGCTGGAGCACCGCCACTTCGCGCTCGTCGAACGGCGAAAAGGCGACGTGGCCGCCTTCGCTCTGGACCGCCACCCAGCGTCCGTCGACCGGCACCAGGCCGGCCACGCCCAGGCCGGTGCCGGCGCCCACCAGGCCGATCACGCCGGCGGCAAGGGCTTGCCCGCCGCCGATCTGTTGCAAGTCGGCCGGGCCCAGGGCCGGCAGCGCCATCGCCAGCGCGGCAAAGTCGTTCACCACCAGCAGGGTGTCCAGGCCCAGCGCGGCGCGCGAGGCGCTGATCGAAAACGCCCAGTGGTGATTGGTCATCCGGACGGCGTCGCCGTCGACCGGATTGGCGATCGCGATGACCGCGTGGCGCACGCGCCGCGCCGGCAAGCGGTTTAAATAGGCGCGGACGGCGTCGTCGAAGTGCGCGTAATCGGCGCAGGCCAGGGTGTGCGCGTCGCCCACCCGCCCGGCGCCCTGTTCGAGCGCAAAGCGCGCGTTGGTGCCGCCGATGTCGGCCAGCAGGCGCGGACCGTCGGCATAGGAATCAGGAACCATGTTGCCTCCAATGGAAGAACGGTCGATCAGCGCTGGCGCTGAGCGGTCAGGAAATCGCGGTACCAGATGGCGCTGTCCTTGAGCGTGCGCTCCTGGGTCGCGTAATCGACATGCACGATGCCGAAGCGCTTGGCGTAACCGGAGTTCCATTCGAAGTTGTCGAGTAAACTCCAGAGGAAGTAGCCGCGCACGTCGACGCCCTGCTCCATGGCCGCCTTGAGCGCATCCAGGTGCATCTGCACGTAGGCGATGCGCTCCGGGTCGGCCACCTTGCCGTCGCTGACCGCATCCGGATTGGCCATGCCGTTTTCGGTGATGTAAATCGGCGGCAGCATGTATTCGGCATTGAGCTTGACCAGCAGTTCGGTCAGGCCCTGCGGATAGATTTCCCAGCCCATGTCGGTGAAACCGAGCTTGCCGGGCGGCGTGCGCGGCGGCGTCTCCGCACTGCAGAAGGAGCGGAAGTAGTAGTTCACGCCGAGGAAGTCGATCGGCTGGGCGATGGCGGCCATGTCGCCCTCGTGCACCACGGGGGCGTTCTCGCCGTGCGCGCGCAGCGCCAGTTCCGGGTAATGCCCCTTGAAGATCGGGTCCATGAACCACTGCACCGAACGCGCGTATTCCAGTTCGGCCATGGCACGGTCAGCCTCGGAATCGGTGGCCGGATCGGCCGTCCACTGGTTCAGCACAATGCCGAGGCGCGCCGAGGTGGCGGCGGTGCGCATGGCGCGAATCGCCAGGCCGTGCGAGAGCAGCAGGTGGTGCGACACTTGAATCGCCTGCCTGGCGTCGGTCACGCCGGGCGCGAACTGCGCATTGCCGTAGCCCAGATTGGCGCTGCACCACGGCTCGTTATGGGTGGCAATGGCCTCGATCCGGTTGCCGAAACGACGCGCCACTTCCTGGGCGTAGTCGGCGAAGCGGTAGGCGGTATCGCGATTCATCCAGCCGCCGTCGTCCTGCAAGCCTTGCGGCAGGTCCCAGTGGTACAGGGTCAGGTGGGCCTTGATGTCTTTCGCGGCCAGTTCGTCGAGCAGGCGGTCGTAGAAACCGAAGCCGGCTTCGTTCCAGGCGCCCTTGCCGCTCGGCTGGACGCGCGCCCAGGCCATCGAGAAGCGGTAGGCGTCCACGTTCAGCGACGAGATCAGGCTCACGTCTTCGCGATAGCGGTGGTAATGGTCGCAGGCGACGGTGCCGTCGCTCTGGTCCTTGATATTGTTCGGGTTCAGGCAAAAAGTATCCCAGATCGATGGCCCCTTGCCGTCTGCTGCGGAGCCTCCCTCGATCTGGAAAGCGCTGGTCGCGACTCCCCACGTAAAGTCGGCGGGAAATTGATTGGATTGGTTCATGGTAGAGCTCGATATCGGTGGGGCGATGGCGGGACGCGCGGCGCCCATCCGGGCACGCCGCGCCGTGGTCCGCTCCCCGTGGGAAGCGGACAGATTGACGCGACTTAGAAGTCGACGCCGGTGTTAAAGCCGATGGTACGCGGCGGCAGGTACTGCGCCATGTACGGGCCGAAGGAATTGCCGGCGCTGGTCTTGATGTTTTTGTCGGCCACGTTACGCACGAAGGCATCGACCCACCACTTGTTGTTGGTGTAGCGCAGGCCCAGGTCGGTGCGGGTGTAGGCTTTCTGGCGGTCGCCCTCGCCCAGGTTGAACACGCTCAGCCAGGACGCGGTTTCGTAGTGGGTCGAAATACGCGGCACCACCGTGGCGCCACCGGCCAGTTCGAAGGTGTGCTGGTACTGCAGCTGCATCGAGAACTTCGGTGCGTGCGGCATGACGTTGCCGCTCACGTCCAGGCAGGTGCTGATGCCCGGCACGGTGCACACCGGCAGGGTGTAGTCGTTGGTGCCGCCAATCAGTTTGCCCAGCTTGGCGCGGGTATAGGCCAAGGTCAGTTGCAGCTTGTCGTCGCGGGTGAGCTTGGCTGCGATTTCCGACTCCAGGCCCCACACCGTGGCGCCTTCGGCGTTGTTGGTGGCCAGGCCGCGGGTGCCGTCCGGATTGGTGACCGGGGCGCTGAACTGGAAGTCCTTGAAGTCCGAGTAGTAGGCCGCATTGTTCACCTTGACCATGCCGCCCATCAGGGTGCTCTTGCTGCCGATTTCATAGTTGGTCAGCGTTTCGGCGCCGTACGGACGGCCGCCATCCTGCAGGCCGCCCGACTTGTAGCCGGTGGCGACGCTGGCGTAGACCATGTTGCTGCGGTCGAGCTCATAGTTCACGCGTACCAGGCCGGTGACCTTGCTGCCGTGGTAGACGCCATCGTTCGATGGCGAGCCGGGGCTGTAGCCCTGGCCGGGAATGCGCGGATCGATCGATGGCGACAGCGGCACCTGGGCCACGTTCTTGTCGCCGTTCCAGGTGTAGCCGTTGCCGCCTTCGTTGGTGCGTTTGTCCTTGGTGTAGCGCAGGCCGCCGGTCAGGTGCAGCTTCTCGGTCGCATTCCAGGTCGCCTGGCCGAAGGCGGCGCTCGAGGCCACCGTTTCTTTCGGCTGGATGAAGGAACCCTGCCAGTTGACGGTGCCTTCCTGGGTGCCGCTGAAGATTGGGATGTCGAAGCGGATGTCGTTCTTTTCAGCCGCGTAGTACAGGCCGAGCTGCCAGTCGATATTCTGCTTGCCGAGCGATTGGAGTTCCAGTTCGTGGCTGTGGTTCTTGTAGTTCGACGAGACCGTGTTGTTGGCCTGGTAGGTCGCGCCCGTGGCGAAGCTGGTCGGCACGGCGGCGCCGCCATCCTGGTCGAAGGTCGACGAACCGGAGAAGCGCGACACCCCGGCGATGTAGTGCAGCGCCAGCGAATCGTTGATGGTGTATTCGAGGCGCGAGCGGATCGCGTCGGTATCGCGCTTGAGGGTCGGCGCCACGTCGGCCAGGGTCGACCACAGGTCGGTGCCGGCGCGCGGGGTTTGCATCAGGTTCATGCTCGGGGTGCCGCGGTCGGCGAATTTTTCGTACGACACGTTCCACTTCACGTCGCGCGCGATGTTCCACAGCAGCGACAAGCGCACCGCGGTCTGGTCCTGGGCGCCGTATTTGGGGCCGCCGGCGACGAACAGGTTCGGATTGATCGGACGGAAGTCGGCATCCTTGCCGCCGCCGGCCTTGAAGGCGGCGCGCTGGTCGGCCAGCGAAATCGACGGCAGCTTCTGGTAATCGATGTAGCCGTCGTGCTGTTCGTGCACGGCGGCGATGCGCAGGGCGGCGGTTTCGCCGAGCGGAATATTCACGGCGCCACGCGTGCCGAGGCGCTTGTAGTCGCCCATGCCCGCTTCGACGCTGCCCGAACGCTCGCCGATCACAGGCTTGGCGGTCTGCATGTTGACCGCGCCGACGGTGGAGTTGCGGCCCCACAGCGTGCCTTGCGGGCCGCGCAGCACTTCGATCGCTTCCAGGTCGAACAGCAGCGAGGTGGCGCCTTCCGGACGCGGCGAGTAGATGCCGTCGATGAAGCTGGCCACTTCGGGATCGGCGTATTCGGTCTTGGCGCTGTCGTTGCCGATGCCGCGCAGGGTCATGGTGATCACGCCATGGTCGCCCTGGCCGGTGGCCTGGAAGCCCGGCACCAGGTTGACGACGTCCTGGATGGTTTGTACGTGGTTGTCCTGCAGCGCGGCGGCGTTGATCGCGGTGATGGCGATCGGGGTTTTTTGCAGCGGGGTCGAACGCTTGGTCGCGGTGACGACGACTTCGGCAATCACGTTCGAGTCGGCGCTGCCGATGCTCTTGCTGACCGCGGGCGCTGCTTGGGCTTGCGCCACATCCTGGGCATGGGCCGCGCTAATGCCTGCGAGCAATGTCAGGATGGCGAGTTGAATTGGGGCGCGAGCGCGGCGAAACGCCTGGGTGGCGGTAGATTTCATGCAGTCTCCATTCGGAATTGTCCGATTTTTGTTGTTCAAAACTTGGCTGGGCGAGAAAACGTTTTCATATTGCTTGAAAACGATTTCATGGTACATTTCTGTGCATTCCAAAGTCAAACGAAATATTATGGTGCGAGCCGATTTGTCATATTCGCCACACATCGCCACAAAAAGGGGCAATTCATGAAAGCGTTTCATAAGGTATTGATCGTCGGCGGCGGCACCGCCGGCTGGCTGACCGCCTGCTACCTGGCGCGTACCCTGGGCGCGGCGCACGCCGGCGCGGCCGGCGTAGCCATCACCCTGGTGGAGTCGCCCGAGATCGGCATCATCGGCGTGGGCGAAGGCACCTTTCCTTCGATCCGCGCGACCCTGACGGCGATCGGCATCGACGAAGCGCGCTTCGTGCGCGAATGCCAGGCCACCTTCAAGCAGGGCGTACGCTTCAACAACTGGGTGCGCCCGGCCGGCGCGCCCGGCGCCGACCACTACTTCCATCCGTTCAGCCAGCCCAGCCAGCGCCAGGGCGGGCCGGAACTGCTGCCGCACTGGCTGCAGGGCACGGCCGGCGCCGGCGTGCCGTTCGCGCAGGCGGCGACCATGCAAAAGCGCGTGGCCGACGCCGCGCACGGACCGAAACGCCTGGCCGACGCCGACTACACCGGGCCGATGAACTACGCCTACCACTTCGACGCCGGGCGCTTCGCCGCCCTGCTGGCCGAGCATGGCCGCTCGCTTGGCGTGCGCCATGTGCAGGCCAAGGTGGAACGGGTCGAACTGGACGCCGACGGCGCGATCGCCTGCGTGCACACGCGCGAACATGGCGCGCTGGGCGCGGACCTGTACGTGGACTGCACCGGTTTTCGGGCCGCGCTGATCGGCGAAGCACTGGGTTCACCGTTTCGCAAGATGGACGACGTGCTGTTCGTCGACCGCGCGCTGGCGATGCAGGTGCCCTACCCCGCGCCGGACACCCCGATCCCGTCGTACACCATCTCCACCGCGCACGAAGCCGGATGGACCTGGGACATCGGCCTGCAGCAGCGGCGCGGCATCGGCTACGTGTATTCGAGCCGCCACACCACCGACGAACGCGCCGAACAGGTGCTGCGCCAGTACATCGGCGCGGCGGCCGATGGGCTCACGCCGCGCCAGCTGAAACTCAACATCGGCTACCGCGACGTGCAGTGGATCAAAAACTGCGTGGCGGTCGGCCTCTCGGGCGGCTTCCTGGAGCCGCTCGAATCGTCCGGCATCGGCCTGATCGAAACGGCGGCTTACCTGATCGGCCACCTGTTCCCCTTCAACGGCGACACCGCGCCGGTGGCGGCCCAGTACAACCGCCTGATGCGCGAGCGCTACGAGCGCGTGGTCGACTTCATCAAGCTGCACTACTGCCTGTCGCAGCGCACCGATTCGGCCTTCTGGACCGACAACACCGACCCGCGCTCGATTCCCGCATCGCTGCGCGACAAGCTGGCCATGTGGCGCTGCCGTCCGCCGCACCGGCTCGACTTCGTGGCCGATGTGGAGATGTATCCGACGTCCAGCTGGCAGTACGTGCTGTACGGGATGGAGTTCGCCACCAAGCTGCATGCGAGCGCCTGCCATCCGGCGCGGCGCGACGAAGCGGCTGGCGAATTTGCGATGATCGCCAAACTGGCCGGCCATGCGCTGGCCGACCTGCCGCCGCACCGCGCGCTGGTGGAACACTTGTGCCAACAAGGATGAGAGCCAGACAATGAGGAATATTCAGAGCGGCCCCGTTACATTGCACCAGGTGGCGCATGCCGCCGGTGTGTCCCCGGCCACCGCGTCGCGCTTCATGAACGGCACCGCGCGCGTGTCGGACGCCAAGCGGCGCAGCATCGAGGACGCCATCGAACGCCTGAACTACAAGCCGAACCTGGTGGCGCAGGGCCTGAAGATGGGCAGCACGCGCACCATCGGCGTGTTGACGCAGTCGCTGGTGTCGGGCTACTTCAACGACGCCATGGTCGGCATCGAAGATGCGGTCAAGGCGGCCGGCTACGCGCTGCTGATCATGAGCGGGCACTGGCACGCGGCCGAGGAAGCCGAGCGGGTCGAACTGCTGATCGGGCGGCGCGTGGACGGCGTGGTGATCCTGACCGGGAACATGAGCGACACCCAGATCCTCGACTTTTCGCAGCGCGTGCCGATCGTGGCGTTCGGGCGCAAGCTCGAAGGCGAGCGGGTTTTCGGTTTTTTCCTCGACAATTACGGCGCCGCCTGCGAGGCGATGGAACTGTTGATCGAACAGGGACACCGGCGCATCGCCTTCATTCGCGGTTCGGACAACCAGGAAGATGCGCATGCGCGCCTGGCCGGCTACCGCGACACGCTGGCGAAACACCGCATCGAACCCGATCCGGACCTGATCGTGGCGGGCGACTTCCAGGAGTCGGGCGGGCTGCAGGCGGTCAACCAGCTGCTTACTTCGGGGGCGCGCTTTTCGGCCATCTTCGCGGCCAACGATCTCTCCGCCTACGGCGCGCGCCTGGCGTTGTACCGGCGCAGCATCCGCGTGCCGGAAGACGTGTCGATCATCGGTTTTGATGACCTGCATAGTTCGATGTACACCACCCCACCCCTGACCACGGTGCGCCAGCCCTTGTACGACGTCGGTTCGTGCATCGGCACCATGATGCTGGGGATGATCGCGCACGACGAGGTGAAGGTGGCGCTGCCGGCACTGAGCCTGGTGGTGCGCGAATCGGTGCGGCGGCTGACTTGAGGGTGACCGGCTGCTGTCAGTCCTTACGCTGGATCGCTTGGACGCACGGTAAGTTTGGTCCAGCCCGCCAATCGATTTTTCTCGAGCGATTGCTTGGAGAAACCACTTTTCGTTCGTTTCATGGGGACCAGCGTCCACAGACTGACGCGGTCCTCTTCAGGAATGTCATCGTCGGCGGTTCTTGGCAAACTCAAGTCATTATCGCTGACGTAGAAGCCCGCGATATTTTCCGGCCATGCGAGATTTTTATAGGCAGCATCGTCGGCCAGCACTAAAAAGCCTTCTTCGATGTGCAGGCCGGATGCGACCTGCTCCGACAAGATCAGAAGGAGCGCAGATGGAAACTGGTTCTCAGCAGACTTATCATGCATGTTCCAATATCCCGGAAGCACGATAAACAGTTCCAGCATCGGCTCGTGCAGCGCGAACAAGCCGACTGTGAATACCATTTTATTCTTGTCTTTGTTCACCAGGGCGATCCGTTGCCCGACGTTCAAGGCCGGAATGATGCTGGCCAAGCCGATTGGGAGTACGCGGCCGACATGGCTATCGATGAATCTCAGTATCGGAAAGCCGTATTCTCCGGACCAGTCGTTTTTCTCCAGCAGAGAGGGAGCATTTTTTGAACGCAGTATCTTCTCGATGTCGGCTTGCCCCCACACGACTGCCAAATCGAGACATGTTCGGTGCAGTCTTGAATGCACCCGGTTCAGGTCTGCCCCTTCGGCAATCAGATACTTCGCCACTTCTGTCCGGCCAAAGATGATGGCTCCCATCAGCGGACTTGAGATACTTCCAGGATGTCCTTCTATCCATGCGCCGTGGGCCAGCAGCCATTTGACTGTTTCAAGATGGCCTTCACAGGCAGCATTGTCCAACGGGATATCCACATCGGCAGAGTGCTCATTAACATCAGCACCACGTGCCACTAACAGCTCGCATAAATCTGTCCTGCCAGTGTCGGCCGCAAAACCAAGCAGTCCGTAACTTCCACAGTAAAAATATTTTAGATTCAAAAACGCCGGATGCTCGTCGAGGAAAGCTGTTACGGCCTCGATGTCGCCAGCATGCATGAACGCATCCATTTTTCGCACCAAATCGATGCTTCGCTCGTAGGTAGGAATGTGGTTTGATTTTTTCATAGTCGTGGAATTTTATGCCTGGCTTGACAATGCCAGGACGTGAAGCTGCTGTTAATTCAAACGACGCTGCGCCGCAGACGTTCGCTGCCGCCGGCGGCGATGTCTTCGAACGCCCCATCGAGCGTGGTGAACACATCCCAGCGCGATTGGCCGCGTTGTGCGGCGATCAGGTCGATGACGCGCAGCTCGAGTTCTTCGTCGCGCTTGCCCTTCCAGAGTTTGTCGGCCAGCGCGACCGACAATTCCTCGAACGAGTTGCCCGGTTCCTGCCACGCCGCGTGCGACACGCAGCAGCGCGCCACCGCCGGCGGCACGCCGTTGGCCAGCATCAGGGCCTGGCCGGACGGTTCGTGGCGCGAACCGGGGCCGTCGAGTTCTTCGGGAAAGGTGATCTTGCCGGCGTCGTGCATCGCCGCGCCAAGCTCGATCAGGCGCGCATCGAAGCGCAATGCCAGGCTGTTGTAGGTATCGATCAGCGCATCGGCGGCTTCGCCCACCAGTTGCAGGTGACGCAGCAGGCGCGCGCTGGCGCCAAGCGCGTGCAGCAAGGCATACGCGTCGGCACGGCTATCGAGCATGTTGTTCAGCATCGCGCACGCGGCAACTCAAGGACGCATATTTGCCCTTCGGAAGAGCATTCTTGATGCCGAACGAGCGCAATTCTTTGCCGGGATCGACATTTTCTTCCAGCGTGCAGCGATTCTGCGCCGCGAATTTTTTCAGCGCCCCGAGGCTCCCCGCCACGCTGACTGTCACGCCAAGTCCCTTGCTGACGCAGCAGCCGGCGTAACGCGTCATGTATTCCTCTTCAATCAGCACCAGCGGGTGTCCCAACAAGGTCGCCGGCTTATTGAGAAGGTAATAATCGGTGTAATCGGCGCGCCCGTTCGGACGTTGATTGACATAGCCGGCTTTCATATAGGCCTGGATGGCTTTTCCGGAGCTGCCGATGCGCTTTTCCGATGCCTTGTCAAATTTCATGGCTTTCATCAAACCGTCTTCCAGATCCGGATTGCCGGCAGCGGCCACGCCGCTGCAAAGCGCGACAGCGAACAGTCCCAGAAAAGCTGCATGGTGCATAGTCATTCTCAGTCAGAAAAGAGTCTGCGCGGCATAGTATCGAGCGGCGCTGGTTCCGGCGCGGTATCGCTTGCCGGAACAATCGGAAAAGCAAATGTATACGCGATCACCGCCACCACCGGCGCGATCCAGACCGCGAGCCAGGAGCAGCCGAGCTCGCCTGGCAAAATGATCAGTGCGAGTGTCAGTGCCAGCAGATTATATATCGCCAGCATGGACATCTTTTCGTGCATGGGGCGGCGCGAAAAATACAGGTAGAAACCGAGGCCGAACAGGCATGCAAGGAAAGGAATGCCCACCCCAATCAACCTGGCCGCGTCCTCGACCGCTTTCCCATCCATGATGACGGCCATTGCTGGCAAGGACGTGCACAGCCCTGCCGCGAGGGTGATGCCATACAAAAAAGTGCGCTGCGCTTTCATCGTTTTCCAATTCGTTTTTCGCATTGGTCATGCGGTCGATGACCGATTATGCACGCATCAGTGGCGGTATTGCCCGCGTGCGACAATATCATCCGCGATTTACATATTCAATCACTATCGGGATAGCTACATGAATTGGCTTAAGAGACTCACCGGCCAGATAACAGGCAAAAAAGAAAAAATCAACAACGCCGGGGTAGCGTCCGTGACGCCAGGCGATGTGAGCGCGCCCATCGATGCGCACCCGCCGGCCGACGCCGGCCCGGATCTTACCCTGCGCGAAGGCACGCCCGAATTCAACCTGATCGTCGCCAGCACCGAACTCGAAACCGGCGCCAACCTGGCCCACGGCGCCTCGCACCTGGCCATCCTGCTGGAAGTCGATCCAGGCCGCGCCGACTGGCAGGCGCTGGCCGCGCGCTACCTGGACGCGGCCGGCGGCGATGTGGATGCCCTGCTGCCGGTCGGCGACGAGCGCTTTGTCAACAGCGAAGCCTTGCGCGCCTGGTTCTGGCAGCGCCAGGGCAAGACGCCAGAGGCGCTCGACCTGCTGCTGCAGATCTCGCGCGCCGCCGGGCATGCGACCTATCTGCATGCGTGGGCGCTCGACTGGCTCGAGCAGGACGGCGCGCTCGCCCGTATCGACGAAGCGAGCATGATGCAGTTGCTGGCGACGGCGCTCAATAGCGTCGAAGAAGCCCACCAATCGTCGGCCGGCACCGTGCGCGATATGGGGCGCTGGGCAAGCCTGGCCGAACGCGCCAGCGCCGGCTATGCGCCATCGCCCACCCTGCTGCTGGTGCGCGCCGGCCTGCAACGCAAAGCCGGCAATGTCGATGCGGCGCTGGCGATCACCGGCCCGATCGGGCAGGCCGCCTCCGCCGAACAGGCCAACGCCATCGGCTTGCTGCTGCGCTGCATGCGGCGCTTCGACGAAGCGGAACAAGCCTTCATCCACGCCGGCAGCTTCGATCCGGCCGACATTACGCCCAAGCTGGAAGCGGGCGACACCTGCTTCGAAGCGGGCAACTGGCACAAGGCGCTGTTCTGGTACGAGGCCGTGCTGGCGTCCGAAAGCGAGCAGGCGTGGGCGCTGCCCTCGTCCTGGTACTGCCGTTACAAGCTCGGTGGCGACGAAGCCTGGATGGAGCGCTTGTGGGAAGCGATGCGCAAGGGCGACAACCGCGCGCACCTGCTGGTGTTCCGCGAGCGTGGACGGCTGGCGCAATCGCACGACGCCGGCGCCAACCTGCTGCGCACCCTGCTCGAACGCTGGCGGGAAAACGGCAACACCGACGACAGCGGGGGCTCGATGGCGATCTCCGCCACTGTCATGGAAGCGCCGAGCAACCGGCTTGCATTCGCGCTCGAACTGGCGGGACGCAATCCCCCCGTGAAGCTGGAGATCACTTTCGGCCCGCTTCCGGCCGTCGACCCGCGCCTGGCGCTGGCGCCGGTCGATTATCCGCTGTGGGCGTACGAAGGCACCGTGCCGCATCCTGCCCTGCCTGCGCCCGACGCGGCGGTGCGGGACGCCATCGCGGCGTTGGCGCTGGCGCCCTACAACCCGAACGAGAACTGGGCCGCGGCCAGCCACGTGGCGGCGCGCTTCGGCACACGCCATGTGCGCGACATATTGGCGGCGATGGTGTACCCGCCGCCGCTGCCGCAGGACGTGCGCGCGCTCGAATGGCTGCCGCGCGTGCAGCTGGCGGCGGCGTATGTGCTGGGCCAGATCGACAGCGGCTGGGAAGGGTCGGAGCGGCGCCGCGCGCTGGTCTCGGTCCTGTTCGGGCCGATGGACTGGACCACCTGCGCGGCGATCCGGGTACTGGCCCGTATCGCCACCACGGAACCGGCCTGCGCCACCGACATCATGCGCTTGTTCGCGCGGATGGAGCGGCATATTCCCGAGGTCGGCCATTGGGACTGGGTCACGCTCCTGTACGAGCAGTGGCTGGAACTGCCGTTCCTGTTCGATGCGGAACGCGAGGAACTGCGCCGCAAGCTGGCGGCGCGTGAAGAAGATGAGTAGGCGCGCTAGCGCCAGCTGTTTTGATACGCGCCGATGTGGGCGCTGATGTCGCCCGCTGCGAGGGTCAGCACCCACTGCTCGAACGACAGCGCCGCGTCGTGCGGCGCGTCCAGGAAGCTGGCGCGGCACGCGGCCATGAACTCGCCCAGTTCGCGGCCCTGGTAGCCGGTCTGCGCGCCGACGATGGCGCCGTTCCAGACCACTTTCGCGCGCTTGTGCGTTTCGTGTTCGTTGATCGCCGCCAGGTACTGCGGGCGCGCTTCAGGGAAGATGGCGCTGAAGATGCGCTGTTCCCAGTCAGCCCGTTCGGCATCGCGCTCCACTGATTTTTTGCCGCCGTCCCAGGCTGACCAGCTGTAGCGGTCCAGTTCCGGTTTATCTGCGATCCAGCTCAGGAACGCGGTGTACGACGGCCGCTTGGCGTCGCGCACGCGGCTGGCGGCGTTGCGGTTGTCGAGCAGGTAGATCTGGCGGTGAAAATACGGGGTCGACGCGGCAAATTCAAACACGTCCTCCAGGGTGTCGAAGCCTTGCAGGTAACGCGCATGGTCGTAGCCGAGCAGGGCGAAGGTCTTGGCGACGTCGCGCGAAATGAGGATGTCGGCGAACACCTGGTCGTTGTCGCGCAGGAGCTTCCACAGGCCGTCATGGCCGTATTTGAGGCCCATCTTGTGGGCGATGCGGCCCATCAGGTTGCCCAGGTCGTTGAAGGCGTAGTAGGACGCGGCGAAGGCCATTTCTTCAGCCGGGGTGGTGATCAGGTCGATCTGCATCGAGCGGAAGTCGAACGAGACCACGTCGCCGTTGACGATCAGGTCCTGCGGCGCAAAAGCGGCCTTGACCTGCTCGATCCAGTCGGGTGGCAGCTGGGTCGATTCGATCAGGATGTCGCTGTCGCCGAAGCTTTCCTTGCTGCCGTAGGCGAGGATCGGCTGGCAGCCGATGCCGGGAAAGAGCCCGCGCAGCTTGTCGATCGTGGCGGTGGTGATTGCGGTGTAATCGGCGGCCGACTGGCGGGTGACGCCGACGTGTTTCATGGCGTTTCCACCCATGGCGGTTTCCTTTGTTACGTGCGGATTTTCGACAGCAGCTTGGTGGTCGAACGGTCGTGTTCGAAATCGATGGCGACCGCCTGGCCGCCGTAGGCCAATACAGCCTGGCCTTCGGGAATGGCGTGCATGTCGTAGTCGCCGCCCTTGGCGTAGATCTCGGGGCGCGCTTCGAGGACCACTTCGAGGGCGGTGTCTTCGTCGAAATCGACCACCAGGCTGACCGATTCGAGGGCCGCCAGCACGGCCATGCGGTCGGCGGCATTATTGAGGGGACGGTCGTCGCCCTTGCCGAGGCGCTTGACCGAGGCGTCGGTGTTGGCGGCCACCACCAGCGAGGCGCCCAGGGCGCGCGCCTGGGCCAGGTAGGTCACGTGGCCGCGGTGCAGGATGTCGAACACGCCGTTGGTCAGCACCACCGGTTTGGGCAGGGCGGCGACGCGGGCGGCGAGGTCAAGGCGGGGGCAGATTTTGTTTTCGAAGTCGGGCATGGGGATCAAGGTACGCTATTTGCCGTCGTTCCCGCGCAGGCGGGAACCCAAGTTCGTCGCTACGCGGGTAAACTTGGGTTCCCGCCTGCGCGGGAACGACGGGGTTAGTGGCGGGGAACGACGTTGAAATTACTCTTCTTCTTCCTCATCCATCGCCATCGACAAATCATTCGATTTCGATCCCACAGCGCCACCCGGTTCCTTGCGGTCGCCGCGCAGCTTGATCTGCAAACGCAGGCCGTTGGCCGAGTCGGCGTTGCGGATCGCTTCGTCGTAGCCGATCTGCCCGCGGTTGTACAACTCGTACAGCGCCTGGTCGAAAGTGCACATGCCCAGCTCGCGCGACTTGTGCATGATCTCCTTGATCGACTGGAAATTCCCCTTCAGGATCATCTCGCTGATGGTCGCCGTATTGAGCAAGATCTCGATGGCCGCCTTGCGCCCCTTGCCATCCTCGGTGCGCACCAGCCGCTGCGAGACAATCGCGCGCAGGTTCGACGACAAGTCCATCAGCAGCTGGTTGCGCCGCTCTTCCGGGAAGAAGTTGATGATCCGGTCCATGGTCTGGTTCGAATTGTTCGCGTGCAGGGTGCCCAGGCACAGGTGGCCCGTTTCAGCGAACGCGATCGCGTGCTCCATGGTCTCGGTATCGCGGATCTCGCCGATCAGGATCACGTCCGGCGCCTGGCGCAGCGTGTTTTTCAGCGCCGCATGCCAGGAGTGCGTATCGACCCCCACTTCGCGGTGCGTGATCAGGCAGCTCTTGTTCTTGTGGACGTATTCGACCGGGTCTTCCACCGTGATGATGTGCCCCGCCGAATTGGCGTTGCGGTAATCGATCATCGCCGCCAACGTGGTCGACTTGCCCGATCCGGTGCCACCCACCACCAGCACCAGCCCACGCTTGGTCATCACGACCTCTTTCAATACTTCCGGCAGGTCGAGTTTTTCAAAATTCGGGATTTCGGACGCGATCGTGCGCACCACCATCGCTACGCATTGCTGCTGTACGTACACATTGACGCGAAAACGACATACATTCGGCAACGCAATGGCGAAATTGCATTCCATTTCCTTCTCGAACTCGTTGCGTTGCTTGTCGTTCATTAACGACAAGGCCAGCGCGCGGGTGACTTCGCCGGTCAGCTTCTGCTGACTCATCGGCTTCATCGAACCCTGGTATTTCATGCTCGGAGGGAAGTCGGCCGAGATGAACAAGTCGGAGCCGCCCTGATGATGCATCACGGTCAGCAATTTATGGATGTAGGCCTGTGCTTCAATCGGGCCAAAAGTGGTGGACATGCTCGCCTTTCAAGTGGTCGGCGGGTCGAAAATCCGCCCGCGGGCCAATTATATCGACTGCATTCCGGTAGAATATAATTTCTTTGCTGAGCTATAAGCAATATCGTGTCACGACAGTCGCGCCGCGCCTGTCCTCTTCCTGCCCTCACCTTTATGACCCTCACTGAACTGAAATATATCGTTGCCGTCGCGCGTGCGAGACATTTCGGACACGCCGCCGAGGCGTGTTACGTCGCCCAACCCACCTTGTCGGTCGCCATCAAGAAGCTCGAAGACGAGTTGGGCGTGGTGTTGTTCGAACGCGGCGGGGCCGAAATTTCGGTCACGCCGCTGGGGGCGCAGATCATCGCCCAGGCCGAACGCGTGCTGGAACAGACCGCCGCCATCAAGGAGCTGGCCAAGCAGAACAAGGACCCGCTGGCCGGGCCGCTGCGCCTGGGCGTGATCTATACCATCGGCCCTTACCTGCTGCCGCCGCTGGTGAAGAACATCATCGAGCGGGTGCCGCAGATGCCCTTGATCTTGCAGGAAAATTTTACCGTGCGCCTGCTCGAACTGCTGCGCCAGGGCGAACTGGACGCGGCCATCATGGCGCTGCCGCTGCCGGAACATGGCATGTCGATGCAAACCTTGTACGACGAACCGTTCGTGGTGGCCGTGCCGCAAAACCACCCGTGGGCCAAGCGCACATTCGTCTCGGCCCAGGATCTGAAATCCGAAACGATGTTGTTATTAGGCAACGGTCACTGCTTCCGCGACCAGGTGCTGGAAGTGTGTCCGGAAATGGCGCGTTTTTCGTCGCCGGGCAACGGCATGCAGCGCACCTTCGAGGGCTCGTCGCTGGAAACGATCCGCCACATGGTCGCCAGCGGGATCGGCCTGACCGTGCTGCCGCGCGCATCGGTGCCGGACATGCAGTCGCGCAGCAATATGCTGGCCTTCGTGCCCTTCGAGGAGCCGGTGCCGTCGCGCCGCGTGGTTATTGTGTGGCGCAAGAGTTTTACCCGCCGCGCTGCCATCGAGGCGGTGTGCGAAGCGGTCGCCGCCTGCGACTTGCCGGGCGTTGAGATGGTGGTGCCGGACCCCGTCTGAGGCACTTCCGACGCCAGCATGGGATGCCCGGGCTTGTGACGATAAAATTGCTCCAATGCATTTTTGATGCCCGAGGAATGGCCCTGGCCGGCCGACAGAGCGCAAAAGCGAGCTCCACAGCGACGCTGTTCAATTGCGCTATTGGAAGTAAGCTTCAATGACAAAAACGTTACAATCTCATCGATCGCGGTCGTGCGCCGCCTGGCGCCACCGCCCCCTTGTTTGCCGCCGATTGCGCTTTTTCGACATTACCGGATGCCTGACATGTTTTCGACGAAATTACTTGGCCTGAAAGAGACTGCGCTCAGGGTGGCCGGCGAGATCGCGCCTTTCGCCACGCAAGTCGACAGCGAAGCGGCCTGGCCGGCCCATTCAATGGCAGCCCTGTCGCAGGCCGGGCTGATGGGTCTGCAAGTGCCGGAACAACTCGGCGGCCATGGCCAGGGTCTTCTCGCGCTGGCGGTACTGACGGAAACGCTGGGCAAGGCCTGCCCCTCGTCGGCACTGTGCTTCGGCATGCATTGCGTGGGGACGGCGGTGATCGCCGCCAAGGCCACCTCCTACCAATCCGAGCATTACCTGAGCAAGATCGCGCGCGGCGAACATATCACCACCCTGGCCCTGTCCGAAAGCGGGACCGGCGCCAATTTCTATCTGTCCGATACGCGCATCACCTTGGGCGCGGACCAGTTCCTTGTCAACGGGACCAAGCAATTCGTCACCAACGGTGGCCACGCCGATTCCTACGTGATTTCGGCGCTGAATCCGGATTCGGACGAAATTGGCGACGTGAGCTGCCTGATCGTCGACCGCGACGCGGCCGGGATGGAATGGCTCGAACCCTGGCACGGCTTCGGCATGCGCGGTAACTCGTCACGCGGCATGCGGCTGCACGATGCACAGGTCCCGCTCGCCAATCTGTTGGGCGACCCCGGCGACCAGATCTGGTACGTGTTTGAAGTCATCGCGCCCTACTTCCTCATGGCGATGGCGGGCAGTTATCTCGGCATTGCGCAATCGGCGCTGGAGGCCGTCGGCGAGCATATGCGCACGCGGCGTTACAACCATACCGGCGAATCGTTGCGCCACCTCGACCATTTGCAGATGAAGTATGCCGACATGTGGAGGTCGGTGGAAAAGACGCGGCAACTGCTGTACGCGGCCGGCGAGCGCGGCGACCGCGGCGATCCCGACGCATTGCCGTTCATTCTATCCTGCAAGGCCGATGCCGCCGAGACCGCCGTGGCGGTCAGCAATGAAGCGATGACGATGTGTGGCGGCATCGCCTATCGCGAGAACAGCCGCGTGGGCCAGATGCTGCGCGATGCGCGCGCCGGGCATGTGATGGCGCCCACCACCGATATGCTGAAAATCTGGGCCGGACGATCCTTGCTCGGCTTGCCTTTACTGTAACGACGCGGTGAACTACAAACTCATCTTTCTCATTGTTCCGGATCTGCACGCGCAGGTCCCTGAGGCGCTCGCGCAGGCGCTCAAGGAACAGCAACTCGACGCTGTGCTGGCAACGCCCGCCGATGCGCTCGAGCGCATCGAGGAATTGATCGGCCAGGACCAGGAACCATCGGTCGTCCTGGTCGGGCCGGGCATCGGCAATCCGGCCGCGCTCGCGCGCCGGATTCGCGCCGTCTGGCCGATCGGGCAGATGCTTTTCGTGCCTGCGAGGGAGCGGTTCGAGGCGACCCAACAGGAATTGCGCTACGTACCCACGCTGGGGCCGAACTGGTCCCTGGTGGCGCTGGACGATCCACGCCTGGGCGAGAAATTGCTGCGCGCGGCGCAGGCAAGCCGCCAGCGGGCGCGGCTGCGCACAACCCTGGACCGGGCCAACGTCCGGCTGGCGGCGCCGAAACCGGTCGATAACGTGGCCTATCGCCAGTCGGCGATCTCGGAGCGCTACCTGGCCAGCTTGCTGCAGCACTCGTCGGATGCAATTTTCTCGCTGGGGCCACGCGACCATGTGCTGTATTGGAGTACCGGGGCGGAGCGGCTGTTCCGGTGTTACCCACGGCACAACCAGGCCGCTGCCGAACTGCCTTTTTGGTCAGCCATGCTCGCTGCGCTGCTCGCGCGCATCCATGCCGGCGCATCGCCATTGAAAGCCGCACTGAGCGCCGTCATCGATGGACAGAGCGTGCACCTGGAAGTGTCGATGGCACGGGTGGAGGATGAAAACCGTCATTTTCTCGGTACATCGATTTGCGCGCGCGATGTGTCCGACACGGTGCGCGCCATCGAAACGGAACGCGCGGCGCGGCTCGATGCCGAACGCCTGAGCCGCCTCAAGGA
Organism: Massilia sp. CCM 8734; assembly: GCF_011682155.1. Taxonomy (NCBI): domain Bacteria; kingdom Pseudomonadati; phylum Pseudomonadota; class Betaproteobacteria; order Burkholderiales; family Oxalobacteraceae; genus Massilia; species Massilia sp. CCM 8734. The sequence continues at coordinate 49,840 of NZ_WHJI01000019.1, read as the reverse complement.
CGAGTTCCTGGCGCTGCTGTCGCATGAACTGCGCACGCCGCTCAGCGTCGTCATCGGTCGTACCCAACTCCTGCGCATCCAGCACAGCAATTCGCCCGATCTGCAATTTTCGCTGGAAGTCATCGAACGCAACGCCAGGCTGCAGGCCAAGCTGATCGAGGACTTGCTGGACGTGTCCGCGATCGTCGCCGGCAAGCTTACCCTTGACTTGCGCGCCATCCTGATGGGCGACCTGTTGCGGGCGGCGACCGATTCGGTGAAGGCCATGACCGACGCCAGGCAGCTCAAGCTGGTCATGCAATGCGCGCTGGCCGGGGTGACGATCCGCGCCGACATGTACCGCCTGCAACAGATTCTCTACAACATCCTCAGTAATGCCATCAAGTTCACCCCCGAAGGCGGCTCGGTATTCGTGCGCGCCTCGGTCGTTTCGGCGCGGCGCGCGCAAATCGTCATCGAAGATACCGGCTGCGGCATCGGCGCCGAATTCCTGCCGCATGTGTTCGACAAATTCGGACAGGAAGATGCCTCGCTCACGCGCCGCCATGGCGGCTTGGGAATCGGCCTGTCGATCGCCAAGCAGCTTACCGAATTGCATTCGGGAACTATCGAGGTAAGCAGCCCAGGGCATGGGCTGGGCACCCGTTTTACGCTCACTTTTCCCATTGATTCCGTGGACGAGGGCATGGGGCCCGGCCGCCCGCGTGCGGCCATGCCGGCGGCGCAATCGGGCATGCTTGCGCAGCGCCGCATTCTGTTGGTGGAAGACGTGGCCGATACGCGCGCCTTGGTCACGGACGTGCTCGGCGCGCACGGCGCCTGTGTACTGGCCGCCTCCTCGGCGCTGGTCGCGCTTGAGTTGCTCGACAGCGAGGCCCCGGAGCTGCTTGTCAGCGATATCGGGATGCCGGAAATGGATGGCTATCAGCTGATCGGCGAGATACGGCGGCGTGGCTATTCAAGCACCGCCCTGCCGGCCGTGGCCCTTACCGCTTTCGCCGGCGCGGAGGACCGCCAGCGCGCCTTCGACGCCGGTTTCCAGGCGCATGTGGCCAAGCCGTATATCGTGGCCGAACTGGTGTCCACCCTGGTGGCGATGCTGGCACAGCACGACGGGGCGGTTCGGTGAGCTCGCGCACAAGCGCGACGGCAGCCTCTATCGTCGTCAAAACCGGCGCGGCCGCACGCCCCGCCGTCCAAACACAGTAAAATCCCAGCCTCGCCCACGACAGTCGCGCCCGCGACCCGACCATGAACAAGCTGTCGCTGTACTTCCGCCTGATCCGCCTGGACAAGCCGATCGGCATCCTGCTGCTACTCTGGCCTACCCTGATTGCCCTGTGGATCGCCGCGCGCGGCAAGCCCGACCCGGCCGTCGTGCTCATTTTCTGCCTCGGCACCATCCTGATGCGCTCGGCCGGCTGCGCCATCAACGACTACGCCGACCGCGATTTCGACAAGCACGTCAAGCGCACCGCCGAACGCCCCCTCACCAGCGGACGCATCAAAAGCTGGGAAGCGCTGGCCGTGGCCGCCGTCCTGTCGATCGTCTCCTTCCTGCTGGTCCTGCCGCTCAACACCCTCACCAAGCAACTCTCGCTGGCGGCGCTCATCGTCGCCGGTAGCTATCCCTACTTCAAACGCTTCTTCGCCATTCCCCAGGCCTACCTGGGCATCGCCTTCGGCTTCGGCATTCCGATGGGCTTTGCCGCCGTGCAGAACCAGGTGCCGGCGGTGGCCTGGTGGCTGCTGCTGGCCAACGTGTTCTGGGCCGTGGCCTACGACACCGAATACGCCATGGTCGACCGCGACGACGACCTGAAAATCGGCATCCGCACCGCGGCCATCACCTTCGGCCGCTTCGACGTGGCCGCCGTCATGCTGTGCTACGGCGCCGCGCTGGCCATCATCCTGGTGTGCGGCTGGCTCGAAGGCTTGCGCGCATGGTTCGTCGGCGGCATTGCCGTGGCCGCCGCAGTGGCGCTTTATCACTACACTTTGATCCGTGGACGCGAACGCATGGCTTGTTTTGCCGCTTTTCGGCACAACAATTGGTTGGGTGCGGCCCTTTTTGCCGGTGTGGCGTTAGACTACGCTTTCAGCTGATGTTGTTCCGATAACACGGAAAGTCAACGTTGCCAGCGTGTAAGATTCACTCCAGCGCGCCGGGCAGACCGGGCTTTCCTATAAATTCACTTACGAGGTAACAAAAATGATCGAATCCATCCCAACCAAGCCAGGCGCACGCGACCAGTTGATGAACGACCTGAAATCCGTGATCCAAGATGCTGAACAGTGGCTGCGCCACGGCAGCCAGTTGACCGGCGACGAACTGCAAGCGGCCAAGGCCAAGTTCGAGCGCACCATCACGACCGCCAAGGCGGACCTGATTCGCCTGGAAGAAGCGGTGGTCGAGAAAACCAAGATCGCGGCCAAGGCGACCGACGAGTACGTGCAGGAAAACCCATGGAAAGCGGTCGGGATCGGCGCTGCGGCAGGCGTCATCATCGGCATGCTGATGTCGCGCAGGTAAGGCGCATGGCGATCGTCGAATCGGTGGGGCGGATCGGGGCGACCCTGATCGCCATGGTGCAAACGCGGCTGGAACTGGCCGCGGTCGAGGTGCAGGAGGAGCTCCAGCGCTTCCTTGGGTATGTCGTGCTGGCGCTGGCGTCGCTGATCCTGTTCGGCGTCGCCCTCTTGCTGGTGGTGCTGCTGGTGGTGGTGATCTTTTGGGATAGCTACCGCCTGGAAGCCATCGGCGCCCTGGCGCTGCTGTTCGGCATTGCCGGCGGCGTGATCGGGCTGCAAGTCAAGCGCAGTTTCGACGCCCGTCCGCGCCTGCTGGGAGCGACCGTGGCTGAACTGAACAAGGATGTCAATTTCGTCAGGAATGCGGGGCACGCCGATGAGTAACGCGCCGATGAGTAACACGCCGACAAGTAACGACAAGCGGTCGCTGGCCGAACGGCGCGAGGCGTTGATTGTGCAGTGTTCGATGCAGCGCAGGGATGCCGCGCGCGAGTTCGGCGCGCTGATCTCGCCATTGACGCATCCGGCCAGCGGGATCGGCAAGATGCTCGGTGGCGGTGGCGGCGGGATGAAACTGCCGCTGGGGATCGTCGGTACGGTGGCCGGACTGGTCATGGCCAAGTCGGGCAAGATACTGCCGATGCTGACCGTGGGCCTGTCGCTGATCAAGGCTGCGCGCAGCGTGATGGGGCTGGTGCGCAAGAAGCGCAGCTAACCTCAGTCATTCCGCTATGCCCAAACCGTCGTTCCCGGCCTTGGGGGCCGCCAAGGCCGGGAACGACGGTTTTGAATGTAGCGGTTTTGAGGGCGGCAGTTAGTCCGCCCCCAACTCATCCCCCAACTCCCGGCCCCGCGCCGCAGCCGCCTTGATCGCGGCAACCACCTTCTCTTTCACGCCGCTCGCTTCCATGCTGCTCAACGCCGCATAGGTCGTGCCGCCCTTCGAGGTCACGCGTTCGCGCAGCAGCGACACCGCCTCATCCGACTGCGCCGCCAGTTGCGCCGCACCAAGGAACGTGGCCAGCGCCAGCTGCTTGCCCTGCTCGGCCGACAAACCCATCTCCTCGGCCGCCTGCTGCATCGCCTCGATAAAGTAAAACACATACGCCGGCCCGCTGCCCGACACCGCCGTCACCGGATCGATCATGTCTTCGCCATCGAGCCACACGGTCTGGCCCACGGCCTTCATGATGCCGTCGGCCGCCGTCTTCTGCGCCGCGCTCACGCCGGCCATGGCCACCATGCCGGTGATGCCAAGCCCAATCAAGGCCGGGGTATTCGGCATGGTGCGCACAATCGCACCGTACCCACCGAGCCAGCGCGACAGATCGGCCGCGCGAATCCCGGCCGCGATCGACAGGATCAAGGGCGCGCCCGTCAACTGCGGCAGCAGCGCCGCCGCCACCTCGCGCATCTGCTGCGGTTTAACCGCCAGCACGATCGCATCGCACGCGGCCAGTGCGCCTTCGATCGCGCCGCTGGTGCTCACGCCGTGCTGCGCGTTCAGGCGCGCCAGCGCATCGGCATTCGGATCGACCACGTGAATATCGGCCCCCGCAGCGAGCTTGCCCGCCAGGCCGGCGATCAGCGCCGACGCCATGTTCCCACCACCGATAAAGCCAATCTTCATAGTCACCCTCATTGTTATCCGTACTGCGGTTATTCGTACTTGCGCGAGCCGAAAATCGCACTGCCCACGCGCACGATGGTCGCGCCTTCCGCCACCGCCGCGCCAAGATCGGCCGACATCCCCATCGACAGGGTATCGAGCGCCATCCCGTCCGCGCGCAAGCGCTCGTACAGCACCCGCAACTTGCGAAACGCGGCGCGCTGCTTGTCGACCTGGGCTTCCGCTTCCGGGATCGCCATCAGTCCGCGCAGGCGCAAGTGTGGCAGTTGCGCCACTGCGCGCGCCAATTCAGGCAATGCTTCCGGTGTGACACCACTCTTGCTAGCCTCACCACTGATGTTAACTTGCAGACAAATATTCAAGGGCGCCAGTTCCGGCGGGCGTTGTTCCGATAAACGCTGCGCTATCTTGAGCCGTTCGACGGTATGCACCCACGCGAAGGACGCTGCGATCGGGCGCGTCTTGTTGCTCTGTATGGGGCCGATGAAGTGCCACTCCATCGGCGCGGCAGGCAAGGCGTGCGAAACGGCGGCAATTTTATCTAATGCTTCTTGCAAGTAATTCTCTCCGAACGCATACTGCCCGGCGGCGGCGGCTTCAAGTACGGCCTCGGCAGGAAAAGTCTTGGAAACGGCGAGCAATTGCACGGCGTTCCGGGGGCGGCCTGCGGCGTCGGCCGCAGCAACAATACTCGCATCGACAGCTTGCAAGTTCTGGACGATTGTGGACATAATCATTTTCGGCGGGCAATTCAATGCAGGTCGGTCGTTGCGAAATGCGCACACTATCGGCATGCGCCCATTCACGGCACAGGGATTATAAATGGACATCTCCGAATTACTCGCATTCTCCGTCAAGAACAAGGCATCCGACTTGCACCTCTCATCCGGCCTGCCGCCGATGATCCGCGTGCACGGCGACGTTCGCCGCATCAACTTGCCGCCGCTGGAGCACAAGGATGTGCACGGCATGATCTATGACATCATGAATGACGGCCAGCGCAAGCAGTACGAAGAAATGCTCGAGTGCGATTTCTCGTTTGCGATTCCGGGCCTGGCGCGCTTTCGCGTCAACGCCTTCAATCAGGAGCGCGGCGCGTCGGCGGTACTGCGGACCATTCCATCCAAAATCCTGAGCCTGGAAGACCTGAACGCCCCGCGCATTTTCGCCGACCTGGCGATGCGTCCGCGCGGCCTGGTGCTGGTCACCGGCCCGACCGGTTCGGGCAAGTCGACCACGCTGGCGGCGATGGTCAACCACCTCAACGAAAACGAATATGGCCACATCCTGACCATTGAAGACCCGATCGAATTCGTGCACGACTCGAAGAAGTGCCTGATCAACCAGCGCGAAGTCGGCCCGCACACGCTCTCGTTCAACAACGCGCTGCGCTCGGCGCTGCGCGAAGATCCGGACTGCATTTTAGTGGGCGAGTTGCGCGACCTGGAAACCATCCGCCTGGCCCTGTCGGCCGCCGAAACGGGCCACCTTGTGTTCGGCACCTTGCACACCTCCTCGGCCGCCAAGACCATCGACCGTATTGTCGACGTGTTCCCGTCCGAAGAAAAAGAGATGGTCCGCGCGATGCTGTCCGAATCGCTGCAGGCGGTCGTCTCGCAAACCCTGCTCAAGACAAAAGATGGCTCGGGCCGCGTGGCCGCGCACGAAATCATGATCGGCACGCCGGCGATCCGCAACCTGATTCGCGAAGCGAAGATCGCGCAGATGTACTCCGCGATCCAGACCGGCAGTTCGGTCGGCATGCAAACGCTGGACCAGAACCTGACCGACCTGGTTCGCCGCAACGTCATTTCCGGCGCTGCTGCGCGTTCGGCCGCCAAAACGCCGGAAAACTTCCCCGGCTAATTTTTAGGATATTTAATGGAACGCGACCAGGCCTCAAAATTCATGTTCGATCTGCTGCGTCTGATGACCAGCAAGAACGGCTCGGACTTGTTCATCACCGCCGGCTTTCCGCCAGCGATCAAGATCGACGGCAAGATCACCCCGGTGTCGTCCCAGCCGCTCACGCCGGCCCACACCGCCGACCTGGCGCGCTCGATCATGAGCGACAAGCAGACCGCCGGCTTCGAACTGACCAAGGAAGCGAACTTCGCGATCAGCCCGGGCGACCTGGGACGGTTCCGCGTGTCGACCTTCATCCAGATGAGTTCCGTCGGCATGGTCCTGCGGACCATCACCACCGCCATTCCGCGCCTGGAAGACCTGGGCCTGCCCGAAGTGCTGAAAGACATCGTGATGACCAAGCGTGGCCTGGTGATCATGGTCGGCGCGACCGGTTCGGGTAAATCGACGACCATGGCCGCGATGGTCGGACACCGCAATGAAAACAGCTACGGGCATATCATCACCATCGAAGACCCGGTCGAATACGTCCACCCGCACAAGAACTGCGTGATCACGCAGCGCGAAGTGGGCGTGGACACCGATTCGTTCGAAATCGCGCTGAAAAACTCGCTGCGCCAGGCGCCGGACGTGATCCAGATCGGCGAGATCCGCGACCGCGAAACGATGGAACACGCGATCGCCTTCGCCGAAACCGGTCACCTGTGCATGGCCACCCTGCACGCCAACAGCGCCAACCAGGCGCTCGACCGGATCATCAACTTCTTCCCCGAAGAGCGCCGCCAGCAGTTGCTGATGGACTTGTCGCTGAACTTGAAGGGCATGGTATCGCAGCGCCTGATTCCGATGAAGGAAGCCAAGGGCCGCTGCGTGGCGATCGAGATCATGCTCAACTCCCCGCTCATTTCGGACCTGATTTTCAAGGGCGATGTGCACGAGATCAAAGAGATCATGAAGAAGTCGCGCGAACTGGGCATGCAGACCTTCGACCAGGCGCTGTTCGACCTGCACGAAGCCGACAAGATCACCTACGAAGACGCGCTGCGCAACGCCGACTCGGTCAATGACCTGCGCCTGAACATCAAGTTGAACGGCAAGGAAGCGAAGAACCGCGACCTGTCGGCCGGTACCGAGCACCTGGGCATCGTGTGACGGGGGCGCTCGACTTCAAGGTCGCCGATTTGTCGGGCACGCCGCTGGACCTGGCCATGTACAAGGGCCAGGTGGTGCTGGTCGTGAACACGGCCAGCGAATGCGGCTTCACCAAGCAGTACAAGGGCCTGGAGGCCGTGTACCAGCAGTTCCGCGACAAGGGCGTGACGGTGCTGGGTTTTCCGTGCAATCAGTTCGGCGGACAGGAACCGGGCAGCGAAAGCGAAATCGGCGCGTTCTGCGAAAAGAACTTCGGCGTGACGTTTCCGCTGTTTGCCAAGGTCGACGTGAATGGCGAGAATGCGCATCCGTTGTTCCAGCATTTGAAGAAAGCGGCGCCCGGGTTGCTGGGCAGCGAACGCATCAAGTGGAACTTCACCAAGTTCCTGATCGGGAAAGACGGCAGCGTCCTCAAACGCTACGCGCCGGCGACCAAGCCGGAAGAGCTGGTGGCCGATATCGAGACGCTGCTGGCGAAATAGCGCGCCTTGCCACGCCGTGTTGGCAAGAACGCGCAACGCATGTCGTTATCGACTGCGGCTTGGGCGTCGGAATCAGGGGGCGACGTGCGTGTGGTAGATCTTGCTGACGATCGTCCACTTGCCGTCGACCTTCAGCAGGTTGAAGAAGTCGCTGAAGGAGAAGCCCGAAACGTCGCTGGAGTCGATACGCGCACTGGCGGCGGTGCCCACAATGTCGACGTTGACGATCACACTCTGCGCTTCGGGTGATGGGCGAAACGGCGGTTTGTCGATGGCGTCGAACAGTTCCTGAATCGGACCGCCAGCCAGCTTGCCCTTGGCATCGACACTGAAGATGGTTGCTTTTTCACTGAAGGCTGGCTTCATGATGCTGCTCCTGGCCTGTTTGCAGCCGTCGATATACAGGTTCAGTACCTGGGCGATGGCCTGATAATCTTTCACATATGTTGGTTTGCTGACGCTCTTGCCAGCGGCAGCCTGTTGACCGCCCTGCCGGTCTGCGGCTTGAGCAGCCGTGCCCAAGCCAGACATCACTGCCACCAACAACAAGGTTTTGAAGAAGGTCATTTTCATTGAGTCACTTTCGATAGGGCTTGCAATGGCCGATGGCGGCGGCAGACCTGGCGCGAAGCCCGATCTGCCACGCGTGTTCCATGCGGACGGAACGATGCGGACCGGAGGTTCAGGGCGCAACGTGGGTGTGGAAGATCTTGCTCACGACCGTCCACTTGCCCTCGACCTTCAGCAGGTTGAAGAAGTCGGTGAAGCAGAAGCCCGAGACATCGTTGGTGTCGACGCGCGCACTGGCGGCGGTACCCACGATGTCGACGTTGACGATCCCCCCTTGGGCTTCCGGAGACGGGCGGAACGCGTTGTCGATGCCGTCGAACAAGCCCTGGATCGGGCCGCCAGTCAGCTTGCCATCGCCATCGATGCTAAACATCGTTGCCTGCTCGCTGAACGCTGGCTTCATGATGCTGCTCTTTGCCTGTTTGCTGCCTTCGTTGTACTTGTTCAGTACGTCGACGATGGCTTGATAATCTTGCACGTAGGTAGGTTTGTTCATGTTTTCACTCCGGGTGGTTAAAGTCATCATGCGGGTCATGCAAAAACCGGCCGCCTTGGCCGGCATCGTATTCAATCCTTGTGGCCATTCGCAGCCGCGTCCTCCATCGGTGCCCATGGTCCCAACTGAACCAGCTTGCTTGCGCGCTGGCCGAGCCACCAGCCGGCCTGCACATTCCAGTTGGCATAGGCTGCGTCCGGGCTAACCGCTCCTAGCGTCTGCTGTGCATGCAAGGGAAAGTGTGGATCGCGCAGCGCCGCATGCCCAAGCGCGACCAGGTCGGCCTGGCCCGAGGCGATGACAGATTCGGCCTGCCACGGATCGACGATGATCCCCACAGCCATGGTGCAGATGTTTGCTTCACGCCGAATCTGCGCAGCGAACGGCACCTGGAAGCCATAGCCGTTGGGGTATTCGTAGACGCCGAAGCCACCAGACGAGCAATCGATGACGTCCACGCCAACCACCTTCAAGGCCTCGGCGAAAGCGACGCTGTCGGCGATGCTCCAGCCGCTGCCGCTGCCATCGACTGCCGACAAGCGCACGAACAGTGGCTTGTCCTGCGGCCAGACCTCACGCACTTCGCGAGCGATCTGCAGTGGCAGGCGGATGCGGTTCTCGAAGCTGCCGCCGTATTCATCGCTGCGGTCGTTGGTCAGCGGTGACAGGAACGCGTTGAGCAGGAAGCCGTGCGCGTAGTGCAGCTCGAGCACATCGAAGCCTGCCTGCAAGGCGCGGCGTGCCGAAGCGACAAAGTCCGCACGTACCTTGGCGATGCCGTTGGCATCGAGGGCGGTGGGCACCAGCCAACCGTCGGTGACCGGGCGCGCGCTCGGCGACACCACTGGCCAGACGTGTTCACCGCGTGCCGCGTCAACCTCGTTCAGTGGGCCGTTACCTTCAAACGCTCTCTGGATGCTCGCTTTAGGCCCTGCATGGCCAATCTGGATACCGGGTGTCGCGCCATAGGCCCTGGCAAACGCGGTGATGCGTGCGAGGCCCGGTATATGGGCGTCATCCCACAGGCCCAGGTCGCCATGGCTGATCCGTCCTTCGGGCGAAACGGCGGTCGCTTCGACCATCAGCAGGCCGAAGCCGCCAAGAGCGAAACGTCCGTAGTGGATGGTGTGGTAGTCGCTGACGTAACCATCTTTCGCCGTGTACTGGCACATCGGGCTGAGGGCATAGCGGTTGCGCAGGGTGACGCCGCGCAATGTCAGGGGTTCAAAGATTTTGCTCATGGTTCTTTTCTCAAAAGATGGCTTGCGTCGCCGGATTGATTTGCTTGATGTGACCAGTATGCGGATCGGCGATAATGACGTGAATAGTCATGGATAGAGATACAGTATGAACAAAAAGGTCATAATTGAACCTTCAGGCGACGTGCAGCGTGCGGAAAGCGCACTCCCTGCGCCGCCGCTGCATCTTCCAGGTCTGCTGACCTTTGAGGCTGCCGCCAGGCATTTGAACTTCGCTCGCGCCGCCGCGGAAATGGGCGTCACGCCGACTGCGGTATCGCGCACGATCAAAAACGTAGAAGCACAATTGAATGTGCGGCTGTTCAACCGCACCACACGCAGTGTCAGCCTGACCGAGGCTGGCGCGTCATTGAACGCGGCATTGGGGCCCGCACTTGCCTTGATCAGAAACTCCTTGTCGCAAGCGTTGCTCGCGAGTGATCAACCGTCGGGCATGTTGCGCGTCAGTTCATCCTACGTTGCCTACCATATCTTGATCGAGCCGAACATCGCGTCGTTCCTGGAACAATTCCCGCTGATTAATGTCGAGATATCACTCGACAATCAACTGAGCGATATCGTCGGCGCCGGTTTCGATATCGGCATACGCATGGGGAGGAAACTGCAAAATGACATGATTTCCGTACAACTGGGAGCAGTACAAAAAAGAATTGTGGTGGCAGCACCGGATTACTTTCGCGAGCGCAGCGAACCACAAACGATGGCTGAACTGCTCAAGCACAACTGCATACGCCAGCGCTTTTGTGTTGGGGGCAGAATGTATGACTGGACGTTCGAAGATCGCGGCCAGAAGGTTCAGATCGATGTGCAAGGACGCTTCATTTTTGACGAAATGCGCTCCGTGATGGAGGCTGCAATACGCGGCCACGGCATCGCTTTCATCCTCGAAGATTTTGCGAAACAAGAGCTGTCGGACGGCATGCTGAGGCACATACTCAAGCAGCACTGGGCACTGGACGACGCTTTTCATCTCTACTATCCGCATCGCGAGCACATGCCCGGAAAGCTGCGGGCGTTCGTCGATTTCATGCGCACCGCCAATCAAACGACAAGGTCTTGATTGAATGGCGCCTGTCACCTCACACCCATCCCGATCGACATTCAGAAATCAGATATCGATCATCAAATAATGTGCTTACGTGATTCACGTTGTGAATGATATCCATTCGAATTTGAAATTGGAGTTATATGTTGCGATGCCGCATAATGCCCGCATACCAAATCAAAACACAACGAAAAAGGATCGATATGAACATCGTGAAGAACATGGAAGCCGTCGTCATCGCCGCAGTTGCACTGACCTTTGTCACCGCCATGGCCTCCGCCGAAGCACCACGCGCCCGCAGTGCAGCACAAACCGCACCGGCGGCCGCCGTCAAAGCCGACACCGAGATGACCACCATTGTCGTCACCGGCAAGCGCCTCACCGCTGCACAAAAAGCCGACCTGGCCGCGTAAGAATCAAGTAAACATCAGGCCAGCGCCTGATCGATCAACTCGATCCAGTGCGCGACCGGCGTCGTAGTACCCGACTGGAGATGTGTCTGGCAGCCGACATTGGCCGACACAATGACTTCCGGATCGGTGGCCAGCAAACCGGCCAGCTTGCGGTCCCGTAGTTGCGTCGCCAGCGCAGGCTGCAGCACCGAATAGGTGCCGGCCGAACCGCAGCACAGATGACTGTCCGCGCACAGCGTGACATCGACGCCGGCGGCACGCAACACCCCTTCCACCTTGCCCCGTATCTGCTGCCCGTGCTGCAGGGTGCAAGGCGGATGAAACGCCACCCGCTTCGCCACTTTCCCTTTCAGTTTCGCTCCCAGTTCGGCCTCGAACTGCGGCATGATTTCGCTCAGGTCGCGCGTGAGCATGGCGATGCGCGCCGCCTTGGCGGCATACGCGCTGTCGTGCGCCAGCAGGTGCCCGTATTCCTTCACCGTGACCCCGCAGCCGGACGCCGTCATCACGATCGCCTCGACCTGTCCGCGCTCGACCAGCGGCAACCAGGCGTCGATGTTGCGGCGCATGTCATCAAGGCCGCCATCCTGGTCGTTCAGGTGGTAGCGCAGCGCGCCGCAGCAGCCGGCCTTGGGCGCGGCCAGCAACTGCACCCCAAACGCATCGAGCACGCGCGCCGTGGCCGCGTTGATATCGGGCGCCATGGTGCTTTGCACGCAGCCTTGCAGCACCAGCATCTTGCGCTCATGTTCGCGCGTCGGCCAGCGACCGGCGCCGCGCGTCCTGGGCAACTTGTCCTGCAAGGCCGGCGAGAGCAGTGGCCGGAACAACTGGCCCGCCTTGAACGCCGGCCTGAAAATCCATGTGCGCGGCAGCGCTTCTTTCAGCACCGCGCGCTTGATGCGTTCGGCGAGCGGACGCCGGACGCGCTCTTCGACCACGCGGCGGCCAATGTCGGCCAGCCGTCCGTAACGCACCCCCGAGGGACAGGTTGTCTCACAATTGCGGCAGGTCAGGCAGCGGTCCAGGTGGGTCTGGGTCTTGGCGGTGACCGGCGCGCCTTCGAGCACCTGCTTGATCAGGTAGATGCGTCCGCGCGGGCCATCGAGTTCGTCGCCCAGCAACTGGTAGGTGGGACAGGTGGCGGTGCAAAAGCCGCAATGCACGCAGGCGCGCAGGATCGCTTCGGCTTCGTCGCCGTCCGGCGTGCCCTTGATGAAATCGGCGAGATTGGTTTGCATCAGTACATCCGTCCGCGATTGAAAACCTGCGACGGATCGAAGGCCGCCTTCAGGCGTTGATGAATCCTGGCCACGCCAGGGGCCAGCGGCTGGAACACGCCCACGCTCTTGTCGCCGCCACGAAACAAGGTGGCGTGCCCGCCCACCGCCGTGACGGCGCGCCGGATATTCTGCGCCATGGCGGCGTCGGCATCGACCTTGAGCCAGCGCTGCGCGCCGCCCCACTCGATCAGCTGTGCGCCGCGCAGGATGATGGCGCCGGTGGTGGACGGCACCGACAGGCGCCACAAGCTCCCCGCGCCATCGAAGTACGCATGCCGCTGTTCGCGCAGCGCGGCCCAGAAGACCGCACCCTCTTCCACCGGTTCGCCGCCGAGCGTGCGCGCGGCTGCAATCACCGCCGCCTGCGCACCCGACAGGCGCACCGTCAATTCGCCCGCATGCCAGCAACTGGCCGAAATGGGCAGCGGCAGGCCGGCCCATTCGTTCAGGCGTTTGAGCGCGTCGATTTCGTCCATCGCAAAACGCAGGGTGGTGTCGCACAGCGCGCGCGGCAGCACCTTGATGGAATGCTGCAGCATCAGCCCCAGCGTGCCCATGGAACCGGCCAGCAGGCGTGATACGTCGTAGCCGGCCACGTTTTTCATGACCTGGCCGCCGAAGGTGAGCACCTCGCCCTTGCCGTCCATGAGGACCACCCCGAGCACGAAGTCGCGCAAGGCGCCGCTGCTGGCGCGGCGCGGGCCGGACAGGCCGCTGGCCACTACGCCGCCGATGGTGGCGCCCTCGCCGAAGTGCGGCGGCTCGAAGGCCAGCGTCTGATTGCGTTCGGCCAGCGCCGCCTCGATCTCGGCCAGCGGCGTGCCGCAACGCGCGGTGATGACCAGTTCCGTCGGCTCGTAGTCGACGATGCCGCTGTGAGCGCGCGTATCGAGGATGTCGCCTTCCGTATTTTGCCCGTACCAGTCCTTGCTGCCGCCGCCGCGAATGCGCAGGGCGCGCCCATCGCTTGCAGCCGCCAGCACCTGGCTCCTGAATCGTTCGATTTGCGGCACGTTGTCTTCCATCGTCAAAAACGCGGCAGGCCGGCGAACGGCAGCACGCCGCCCGACACGCGCATCTTGCCGAATTCGGCGCAGCGGTTCAGGGTGGGAATGGCCTTGTCGGGATTGAGCAGGTGTTGGGCGTCGAAGGCGCGCTTGACGGCGAAGAAGGCATCGAGTTCGGCGCGCGTAAACTGGATGCACATCGAATTGATCTTCTCCTTGCCCACGCCATGCTCGCCGGTGATGGTGCCGCCCACTTCCACGCACAGCGCCAGGATATCGGCCCCAAAGGCTTCGGCGCGGTCGAATTCGCCGGGCTGGTTGGCGTCGAACAGGATGAGGGGATGCAGGTTGCCGTCGCCGGCGTGGAACACGTTGGCGCAGCGCAGGCCGTAAGTAAGCTCCATCTGCGCGATCCCGGTCAGCACCTGCGCCAGGTTCTTGCGCGGGATGGTGCCGTCCATGCAGTAGTAGTCGGGCGAAATGCGGCCGGCCGCCGGAAAGGCGTTCTTGCGGCCCGACCAGAAACGCAGGCGTTCGGCCTCGCTCTGCGACACGGCTATCGCACCGGCGCCGGCCGCTTGCAGCACCGCCGTCATGCGTTCGATTTCCTCGTCCACTTCCAGCTGGGTGCCATCGGCTTCGCACAGCAGGATCGCGGCGGCGTCGGTGTCGTAGCCGGCGCGTACGAACGGTTCGACCATGCGCGAGGAAGTCTGGTCCATCATCTCCAGCCCCGCCGGGATGATGCCGGCGGCGATCACGCTGGCCACCGCGTTACCGCCCGTGACGACGTTGTCGAACGAGGCCATGATCACGCGCGCGGTGGCCGGCTTCGGGATCAGCCGCACCGTCACTTCGGTGACGACGCCCAGCATGCCCTCGGAGCCGATGAACACGGCCAGCAGGTCCAGGCCGGGGCAATCGAGCGCTTCGCCGCCAAGTTCGATGATGTCGCCATCGATGGTGGCCACGCGCACGCGCAGCACGTTATGCACAGTGAGTCCGTATTTTAGGCAATGCACGCCGCCGGAATTTTCGGCCACGTTGCCGGCGATGGTGCAGGCGATCTGCGAGGATGGATCGGGCGCGTAGTACAAGCCGTGCGGCGCGGCCGCATCCGAAATGGCCAGGTTGCGCACGCCCGGCTGCACCACCGCCAGGCGCGCGTACGGCTCCATGCGCACGATGCGGTTCATGCGCGCGGTCGAGAGCACCACGCCGTCGGCCATCGGCAGCGCCCCGCCCGACAAGCCGGTGCCGGCGCCGCGCGGCACGATCGGCACGTTCAGCTCGCGGCACACGTTCAAAATCGCCAGCACCTGTTCCTCGTCGTCGGGCAAGGTGACGATCATCGGCAACTGGCGGTAGGCGGCCAGGCCATCGCACTCGTAGGGACGGGTGTCTTCGGGGTCGGACAGCACGCAGCGTTCCGGCAGCACCGCCAATAGCGCCTGGGCGACCTGCTGGCGGCGTTGGGGGTCGATGGGAAGGGAGGCGGACATGTCTTGATTGTATGCGTAAACGCCGCTTTTGTCGTATGCTGGCTCATTATGATTCAGCTACGGGAAAACAATCATGGGCAACCGACTTTCTAAAATCGCCACCCGCACCGGCGACAACGGCACCACCGGCCTCGGTGACGGCAGCCGCACCGAAAAAGACAGCGTGCGCGTGCACACCCTGGGCGAAGTCGACGAACTCAATTCCTTCGTCGGCCTGCTGCTGTGCGAAGACATGCCGGCCGAGCTGCGCGAAGAGCTGGTCTCGATCCAGCACGACCTGTTCGACCTGGGCGGCGAGATCTGCATCCCCGGCTACACCCTGATCACCGACGAGCATGTGGCGCGCCTGGACGACCTGCTCGAAAAATACAATGCCGACCTGCCGCCGCTGAAAGACTTCATCCTGCCGGCCGGCTCACGCGCGGCCTCAATTGCGCACGTGTGCCGCACCGTGTGCCGGCGCGCGGAGCGCAGCATCGTCACGCTCGGCAAAACCGAGACCATCAACGAGCACCCGCGCCAGTACGTGAACCGGCTGTCGGACCTGATGTTCGTGCTCTCGCGCGTATTGAACCGCTTTGCCGGCGGCAGCGACGTGCTGTGGCAGCATGAGCGCAAGCGCGGGTAATGGCCATGAAAAGAACACTGATTGCCATGGCAGCGGCACTGTTAAGCGCCGGCAGCGCGTTTGCAGCGGCGCCCGACACCACCCGCACTGAAGTGACGCGCCTGCTCGACGCCGTCGAAAAATCGCAGTGCCAGTTCAACCGCAACGGCAGCTGGCACGACGCCAAGGAGGCGCGCGCCCACCTTCAAAAGAAGTACGATTACCTTGAGAAGAAAAAGCTGGTGACCAGCACCGAAAGCTTCATCGAACGCGGCGCCTCGACCAGCAGCATGAGCGGCGACCCGTATCAGATCCGCTGCCCCGGTACGCCGGCGGTGACCAGCGCCGCCTGGCTCAAGGCCGAACTGGCGCGCCAGCGCAAGTAAGTGGGCCAGCATAAGCGGTCGCCTGCGGTGGGTATCCGCTGGCAGCCAGGTATCGGCCCCGACCCGGAAGCGCTTGCGCGCATGGCGACAACGGCGGGTAAACCCGCAAAAGTCATGGGCGAGGCGTGGTTCATGGGCGACGAGCGCGCCATGTTCGACTATCTGGGCGCCACGCCGGTCGACGATCTGTCCGAAGAACAGATCGAAAACGCATTGTCGGAAATCGCCAGCGGCACGCGCAGCTTCGGCCACATGGATGAATGGGATGACTGGTTCGCCTATCTTCTGCCCCAGCTTATCCTGGTCAAGCAGGCCCCGGCGCATCGTCGGATCATCGAACTGGTGGCGACAGCCTTTTTCAGCCTGCATCCGGAGCGCGATGACCATACCGATTACAACGACGCTTTGCAGACCCTGGGCCAGGTCATCATGGGGCCGTCGCGCTGGCAGGACGGGCGGCTGATCCTCGAGCATCTCCTGAACGGCCCGCCCGCAGGGCCGTCCGACTCGTGGGGCTGGTGGAACGTCGACGGCGACCTGTCGGTATCGCTGTTCTTCTGCCTGAAGTACCTTCATCCGACACATATCAAGGAGTGGATCGGGTCGGTTTTCGCCATGAGCGATCCTCACTGGCGCGCGCAGATTCTGGTGTGGCTGTCCGCAACACGGGAGCTATGGGACGCCGGAAGCGTGTTCCCATCGGGTCTGAAAAACCAGTCTCCGGACGTGGGATGGGCCGAATCGTATCTGATCGAAGGCAAGCTGGCCGGTGCGTTCATCAGCGAGGAAAACCGCAGCGCGTTCAAGGATGCACTGTGGCCCGTGCTGGCCCTGCACCTTCACAGCTGGCGCGAATCGATCGCACAGATCGATTATCTGGAGTTGGAAGCGCTGCCTTTCATCGTCGACCTCGACACCCCTTAGCGTACGAAGAAGAACATGAACTACGTCACCTTGCTAGCCTCACTCGGGTTTGCCCAGGAGGTCTGCGATGCGCATCTTGGGAAAATCCAGGTTCCGCAATTTACACTGACTGCACCTTACAAGCCGCAGTTCGGCTTTCCGCCTATGATGATCCCACTGTGGAGCGATGGCGCGTGGCCAGGCTACATTGGCGTGATCACGCGCTGGTTCGGCGGCGATGAAGCCGGATTTGTGAAGTACTACGCCGAAGAACAGGCCTTGTCGGAGATTGCGCTGACGTTCGATCAATTGAAGGCGTGGCTTGCTTTTGATTTCTTATGTAATGTCCCCGATCCGGATGAAGTCGGCAATTTCGCCGCATCGATTGGCCTGTGTGCGAAAGAACGCGTCGAAGACTATTTTGCGCACTGCCAGGAGCATTCGGATTTGTCCGCACTGCCTGCATTTGCGATTGGCCTGCCCAAATTCCTGCTCAATGGCGAAGAAGACAGTCAACCCGGTTGGGTGCGCGATAGCGTCCGAAAACCGGATATCGAAACCATGATCGCGCACGGCCAATATCAACAGGCGTGGCATGGGATAAACAGTCCCGGACTGGAACGAGACGAGATTGCCGCACTATTGAGACTCATCGCACCGTTTGCGAACGATGCCAGGTTTGATGACCTGGCGACGTGCTGGACGCAGTCCAATCAATAATACGCCCAGCCCAATCATGCCTTGCACGCGCAGTGGTGCCGCTACTGCGTGCGCGGATCGATGCCATCTTCAGAAAACGATGGCTTTGCGCCTCATGCCGTGCGGCGCAAACCGGCGGCGGCCGCATCGAACAACTGGCGCGCCGCCGGCGTCAAGCCGAGCATGTGAATGCAACCGTGGATCATGCCCTCGAGCGTGATACACGAGACATCGACCGACGCGCCCCGCAATCGCTGCGCGTACGCCACGCCCTCATCGCGCAAGGGATCGAATTCGCACACCATGACCGTGGCCGGGGGCAGTCCATGCAGCGATCGCGCGCGCAGCGGCGCAGCGTAGTCCGAGTCCGCACCGCTAGCACCGCCCAGATAGGTGGACCAGCAAAAGCGCATTGTCTCGAGCGTCAGCGAGTAGCCTTTGGCGAACTCGCCGCAGGACGCGCTTGAGAGCCGGTCGTCCAGCGCCGGATACATGAGCAACTGGTGCGCAATCGCCGGTCCGCTGCGCTCGCGCGCCAAAAGCGCCGCCGCAGCGGCCAGGTTCGCTCCCGCGCTGTCGCCGCCCACAGCAATGCGCGCGGGATCGATCCCGAGTATGACCGCATGCTCCGTGGTCCACACGAGCGCCGCATAAACGTCTTCCAGCGGCGTCGGGAACGGATGTTCTGGCGCCAGGCGGTAGTCCACCGACAGCACCATGCAGCCGGTCGCATTGGCCAGGGCGCGGCACGGATTGTCGTACAGGTCCACGGAACACAGGCACCAGCCGCCTCCATGGGCGAACACGATGGCCGGCCGCGCGCCGCTTGCAGGCGCATTGACTGGCAGGTAGACCCGCAGCATGATCGGGCTGCCTACGGCGCCAGCAATCTCGTAGTCGGTCACCGACACTACCGGCTCCGGCGCCCCGTGCAAGCGGCGCAGGCCAACCTCGGTCGCGGCGCGGATGCCGGCCAGCGAATCGGATGCGGCGCCGGTGTCGCCCTGCGCCAGGTAGGCGGCGATCTTGGGATCGAGGCTCATCGCGGCGCCCCCTGCGCAAGGAACGGCAGCAGATGGAGCAAGAACTGCTCGGGATTTTCTTCCATCACAAAGTGGCCGCAGTCGGCAAGCACTGCGCCGCGCAGATCGGGAGCATGATCGCGCATCGTATCTTGCGGCGCGTTTTTGGTGGCGTGTTCGGCGCCGATTGCCAGCACAGGCATGGCCAGCTTTTTTGTGGCGCGCAGCGTGTTCTGGCGAATCGTCTCGGGAATCGCGCGGTAATAGGCAAAGCCGGCGCGCATGGCGCCCGGGCTGGCGTAGGCATCGGCGTAGACCTCGACCGCGACCCGCTCGCGCCGGTACGACCATTTGTCGAACATGAAGCGAATGTATTCGCGTTCCTTGCCGGCGATCAGAAACTCCGGCAGGTCGAGCACCTGATTGAACATGAAGTGCCACAAGAACCGGTTGTCGGCCGGCGCCACGAAGATCGGCGGCGCCGCTGCCAGGCCCGGGATCACCGCTTCGGTCACCGCCAGCTTCGCCACCGCGGCCGGATAGTCGCTCGCCAGCGCATACGCGACCCACATGCCGATGTCGTGGCCGACCACGTCGTAGCGCGCGTGGCCCAGCTGCTGCATGCATTGGTGCAGGATGCGCGCCACCGAACCGGTGTCATAGCCATCCGCAGGACGGTCGGACAGGCCGGTCCCCGGGGGATCGACGGCAATCGCCTGGAAACCTGCTTCCGCCAGCGCCGTCATCACATGACGCCATGCGTACCAGGTCTGTGGCCAGCCGGGAATCAGCAGTACCGGATTGCCTGCGCCGGCGCTGACCAGGTGCAGGCGCTGCCCGTCTACCTGGAGGTAAGTATGGTCCATGTCCGCAGCGCTGGCGTGGTGGGTGGGAGTCGTCATTGTTTTTCCTTACTGTGTGTATTAAGCGATGCCAAGCAGTTGTTTAAGTTGCGCCGCGTCGACCGGCACGCCGGCGAAGTCGTCGAACACCTTGTCGGTGACCTCGATGATGTGGCGATTGACGAAGTCGACGCCTTCGCGCGCGCCCTGGTCGGGGTGCTTCAGGCAGCATTCCCATTCCACGGTGGCCCAGCCGGCGTAATCGTATTGCGTCAGCTTCGAGAAAACCGCCTTGAAGTCGACCTGGCCGTCGCCCAGCGAACGGAATCGGCCGGCGCGGTTTTCCCAGGATTGGTAGCCGCCGTAGATGCCCTGGCGCCCGCTCGGATTGAACTCGGCATCCTTGACGTGGAACATGCGAATGTGGTCTTTGTAGATGTCCAGGTAGTCCAGGTAGTTCAACTGCTGCAGCACGAAGTGACTGGGGTCGAACAGGATCGCGCAGCGCTGGTGGCCACCCACGCGTTCGTGGAACATCTCGAAGGTGACGCCGTCGTGCAGGTCTTCGCTCGGATGGATTTCGTAGCACAGGTTCACGCCGTTCTCGTCGCAGGCGTCGAGAATCGGCAGCCAGCGGCGTGCCAGTTCGTCGAACGCAGTCTCGATCAGACCGGGCGGACGTTGAGGAAAGGGGAACAAATACGGCCAGGCCAGGGCGCCGGAAAAGGTGCCCATCTCGGCGA
This sequence comes from Massilia sp. CCM 8734, assembly GCF_011682155.1. Taxonomy (NCBI): domain Bacteria; kingdom Pseudomonadati; phylum Pseudomonadota; class Betaproteobacteria; order Burkholderiales; family Oxalobacteraceae; genus Massilia; species Massilia sp. CCM 8734. The sequence continues at coordinate 29,401 of NZ_WHJI01000019.1, read as the reverse complement.
GGCCGAGACGGCGCGAGGCACGTGCGGCCAGCAGCAGGCGTTCGCGCGCCCATGCGGTGCGCGCCGCCGGATTGCCACGCACCTGCGGCGGCGCAAAACCGTCGCACAGTACGTCGTAGGCCGGATGCACCGCCAGCAGTTGGCCGAAGATGTGCGTGGTCAGTTCGCTGATTACGAGGCCGTGTTCGGCCAGCATGCCGCGCACCTGGTCGCAGTAGACCTGGCTTTCTGCCGCCAGTTTCACATCGAACAAGCGCTCGTCCCAGGCTGGCAACTGTACCGCCTTGTAGCCCAGTTGCGCCGCCCAGGCTGCAATCGAAGGCAAATCGTTGAACGGCGCGGCGACGTCGCTGAACTGCGCCAGGTGGATACTTGGACCTTGAATGGTTTTCATCGGTTTTCCTATTCTTTGTTGATTGGCAAAGAATAGGGCATGGCGCCGTTCGGGTCAAGGGGATTTTTACGCCGGGCCGCACGGCGAGGCGGTATACTGGCCGGCTGACGAATCAGGCGGGAGCAGTAAATGGCGGGAAGGCCGAGGGAATTTGACCGCGATCTGGCGCTGGTCAAAGCCAGGGATGCGTTTTGGGAGCGTGGTTACGAGGGTGTGTCGATGTCCGACCTGGTCAATGTGATGGGCATTGCGTCAGCCAGGATTTATGCCGCCTTCGGGTCCAAGGAAAACCTGTTTCGCGAAGCGATTGCGCTGTACGAGGCCGATGAAGGCGGGTTTGCAGAGCGCGCCCTGGCACAGCCAGCGCCGGCACGCGCCGCCATCGAGGCCATGCTGCGCGACGCGGTGCTGGCGTACACCCGTGCGGGCGCGCCGCAAGGCTGCATGGTGGTGTCGGCCGCGACCAATTACAGCAGCGGGAACGATGCCATTAACGCCTGGCTGGCCGGACATCGACGGGCGCGCACCGATTCCATCATCGAGCGGCTGCGCCGTGCAGCGCAGGATGGGGAGCTGAAGGCGCACGCCGATGTCGCCGCGCTGGGCGATTGTTACGCCGTCCTGCTGCATGGCATATCGGTGCAGGCCCGCGATGGCATCGGCAGCGCGCGGCTGTTGGCCATGATCGCGCCGGCGATGCGGGCCCTGGACGAAGCGCTGGCCGATTAGGCTGTCGGACCAGTGTTGCGCTCCTCTGCGAGCGCCGTCAGGAAGAACAGAGCCTTCACCGCGATGAATGTATCGCTGGGTCGGCAGTCTCCTCGGCGGTGAGTTTAACGTACTGCACGTTGAGCGTGACGGTTTCGCTGTAGCGCAGCACGAACGAGTCGCCATCGACTTCGTAAAAGCGGCCGGATTCCGATCCGTCGTCGGCATCGGCGCCGTTTTTGTCGGCGGCGATCGGACGGCGCGAGACGCCTTGCAGTACCAAGCGATCGAGCTGACCGTCGGCGTCGACGAAAAATTCGCTCAACACGCCCACATACAGCACCGCTTCCTTTGCAATCTCGACGATAGCGGAAATGACGATGAAGTCGGGCGCGTCGTCCTCGGTAAAATCGGCGCCGGTCAGCAGGTAGTACCACGGGGCGTCGTGGAACCTGAACACGGAACCCCACGGCGCGGAGGAACGGTCCAGCCGAAACCTGGAAATGGTGGCGCGCGCCAAGGTCGGGACCAGAAACGACGCCACAAACAGGCTGCCGAAGTAGGTCGCCACCCATTCAAAATTGGCCGCGACGGCTACGGTGGCGTCCGCTTGGCTGAACGGCGAGGCAGAGAGCAGCTTCATCAGCACCAGGGGCTGGAACCGTTGGCTGAAAACGATGTCGGACAAGGCCAGCCAGAGGAGATGGGCAACAAACGACCACAGCACGGCTTCGGCGACGATTTGGCCGAACGGGGAAAAATCCAGGGAGGTGCGCTCGGCCCGTTTCAGGCGGGTGCGGAAGATAAAGCCGGGGAGAAGAAGGAGGAAAGCGATCAGTGCGGGAAGAGCAATATTCATCCTAGGCGGCTTTTGCCTTCGGTACGAACACGGCCTTCACTGTTGCCGCTGACGTGCCGCGACGAATCTGGAACTGTCCGGTAACAGGCTGATCTGTCGAAACAGCGCTGGAGCGCTTGGACACCAGGAAGCGACGCAACTCGTCGCGCGCTTTGGGATCGGCAAGAAGCTCGTTGGCAAGGGGGCTTTTAAGCGCTTTCATGGGCCTACTATGCCATAAACAGGAGGCAAACGCATTAACTGAGGCGCACGAAGTCCTTTCCGCCACTGGCGGAAAGGACAACACTCAGGTGTTATTGACCACCAGGCGCGGCTCGGCGGCGCCGAAACGCTGGCGTATCGACGCGGCGATGCCCTTGGCGTCGAGTCCCACGCCCGCCAGCAACGCTGCCGGGTCGCCATGGTCGATGAATTTGTCGGGCAGGCCGAGGATCAGCAGGGGTTTCTGGATGCCTTCGGCCGCCAGCGCTTCGGCCACCGCCGAACCGGCGCCGCCCATGATCGCGCCCTCTTCCACCGTCACCAAGTAGTCGTGGTCCTGCGCCAGCTGCTTGACCAGTTCCACGTCGAGCGGCTTGATGAAGCGCATATTGGCCACCGTCGCGTTCAACTCTTCGCCGGCCACCACGCTGCGCGCCACCATCGAGCCGAACGCCAGGATCGCCACGCTGCTGCCGCTGCGCTTGATTTCGCCCTTGCCGATCGGGAGCGTGGTCAGCTCTTTTTCGATCACCGCGCCGATGCCGGCGCCACGCGGATAACGCACCGCCGCCGGGCCCTTGTACTGGTAGCCGGTGCTGAGCATCTGGCGGCATTCGTTTTCGTCCGAGGCGGCCATGACCACCATGTTCGGAATGCAGCGCAGGTAGGACACGTCGTAGTTGCCGGCGTGGGTGGCGCCATCGGCGCCCACCAGGCCAGCGCGGTCGAGCGCGAACAGCACGTCCAGGTTTTGCAGCGCCACGTCGTGGATCAACTGGTCGTAAGCGCGTTGCAAGAAGGTCGAATAGATCGCCACCACCGGCTTGAGGCCTTCGGTCGCCAGGCCGCCGGCAAAGGTCACCGAGTGCTGTTCGGCGATGCCGACGTCGAAATAGCGGTCCGGGAACAGCTCTTCGAAGCGCACCATGCCCGAGCCTTCGCGCATGGCCGGCGTGATGCCGACCAGGCGCTTATCCGCAGCGGCCATGTCGCACAGCCAGTTGCCGAATACTTCCGTGTAAGTGGTCTTGCCGGCCTTGGCGGGCAAGATGCCTTCGGTCGGATTGAACTTGCCCGGCCCGTGGTACAGCACCGGGTCGGCTTCGGCCAGCTTGTAGCCCTGCCCTTTGCGCGTAACTACGTGCAGGAACTGCGGACCCTTGAGCTTCTTGATGTTTTCCAGGGTCGGAATCAGCGAATCGAGGTCGTGGCCGTCGATCGGGCCAATGTAGTTAAACCCGAATTCTTCGAACATCGTGGCCGGAACCACCATGCCCTTGGCGTGTTCTTCGAAGCGCTTGGCCAGTTCCAGCACGGGACCGGGCAGCACCGACTTGCCGACGTTCTTGGCGGCCGCGTAGAACTGGCCCGACATCAGGCGCGCCAGGTAACGATTCAGTGCGCCCACCGGCGGCGAGATCGACATGTCGTTATCGTTCAGGACCACCAGCAGGTTGATGTCTTCCTGCACGCCGGCGTTATTGAGCGCCTCGAAGGCCATCCCGGCGGTCATGGAGCCGTCGCCGATGACGGCGATCGCGTGCCGGTGTTCGCCCTTGATCTTGGCCGCCTGCGCCATGCCCAGCGCGGCCGAAATCGAGGTCGACGAGTGGGCCGTGCCGAAGGTGTCGTATTCGCTTTCGTCGCGGCGCGGGAAGCCGGAAATGCCGTTCAACTGGCGCAGGCTGTGCATCTGCTCGCGCCGGCCGGTGAGGATCTTGTGCGAGTAAGTCTGGTGGCCCACGTCCCACACGATGCGGTCGTGCGGCGTGTTGAACACGTAGTGCAGCGCAATCGTCAGCTCCACCGTGCCCAGGTTGGACGAGAGGTGGCCGCCGGTCTTGGACACCGAATCGAGCAGGAAGTGACGCAGTTCGTGCGCCAGCGGCGTCAGTTGGGCGCGCGCCAGCTTGCGCAGTTCGGCCGGTTCGTTGATTGTCTCTAGCAAGTTCATTTACGCTTTCCGCTGCACGATCAGGTCCGCCAACTGGCGCAGCCGATCTGCTTTATCACCAAACGTCGCGAGCGCGTCATGCGCATCGTTCCGCAATTTTTCTGCCAAGACCCTGGATGGTTCCAGGCCCAAAATCGATACATAGGTCGGCTTGTTGGCCGCCGCGTCCTTGCCCGCGGTCTTGCCGAGGGTGGCCGAATCGGCGGTCGCATCGAGCACGTCGTCGACCACCTGGAAGGCCAGCCCGATCGCCCTGGCGTAGGCGTCCAGGGCCTTCATCTGGTCCGCACCGACATCGGCGCCGGCCAGCGCGCCCAGCACCACCGAGGCGCGCAGCAAGGCGCCGGTTTTGAGCTGGTGCATCTGTTCGAGCTGTTCCAGGGTGAGGCTGATGCCGACGCTGTCCAGGTCAATCGCCTGGCCGCCGCACATGCCGCCCGACCCGGCCGCGTGCGCGAGCAGGCGCAGCATCGCGACCTGGCGCGATGCCGGAATGTCCATGCCTTCGGCCAGCACCAGAAACGCTTGCGACTGCAAGGCGTCGCCGACCAGCAGCGCGGTCGCTTCGTCGTAGGCCACGTGCACGGTCGGTTTGCCCCGGCGCAGGTCGTCGTCGTCCATGCACGGCATGTCGTCGTGCACCAGCGAGTAAGCGTGGATCATTTCGACCGCGGCGGCGGCGCGCGCCAGTGCGTGCGCATCGGCGCCGAACAGCGCGCCGCTAGCAAACACCAGCAGCGGGCGCACCCGCTTGCCGCCGCCGAGCACCGTGTAGCGCATCGCTTCGTGCAGCTTGTGCGGAACCAGGCCGGCCGGCGGCAGCAAGGCGCCCAGCGCCTCTTCGGCCCTGGCCTGCACGGTTTTCATCCAGTCGTCGAAAGGGCCGTTCATTGCATGCCCTCGCCGGCGCCATCGGCCGCGAAGGGCTTGAGCATGTCGCCCTCGAGCACCTTGACCTGGGACTCGACCTTTTCGAGCTGGGCGGCGCAGTAGCGCACCAGCTCCGAGCCGCGCGCGTACGCCGCCACCGAGGCCTCCAGCGGCAACTGGCCGGCTTCCATCTGGCTCACCAGCTGGGCCAGTTCGGCCATGGCCTGTTCGAACGATTCCGGCGCCGCTGCGGGTTCCACTGATAATTTCTTTGCCATAGTTACTTTATGTGAGTCCGCGGCATGCAACTTGTGCGCGGCGCGCCAGTCTAATCGCTTATTCTAGAACAATCCATCCTAACGGGTGGCGATATGGCATTTTATCGTATTGAGGCTGTATCGATGAAAACCATGTTTTTCCCTCAACATTTACTTCCCTCCACACCACATTCGCGCGCCGCACCGAGACGGCAGAGCTTGTTCCGCGCTATAATCGCCGGTTCTGTCCGAAATACCGTATTCCGTCGCTAAAAATACTGGTCTTTGGATTCTTTCTCTTCTTTAGCTGATGCACATATAAAAGGGGGGTTGGGATGTCCGATCTGGCTACCCACGCCAAGCTGGCACGCTCATGCGCGCAGCTTCCGGTAGATGCTTACTTTGATGAAGCGCTGTTACAGCGCGAAATGCAGCAATTGTTCCAGCATGGCCCGCGCTATGTCGGCCATACGCTGATGGTGCCCGAAACGGGCGACTTTGCCACGCTCGCTTCCGAGAATGAGGGCCGCATGCTGGTGCGCAACGGCAACGGGATCGAGGTCCTGTCGAACGTGTGCCGCCATCGCCAGGCGCTGATGTTCAACGGACGCGGCAACGCGAACAATATCGTCTGCCCGCTGCATCGCTGGACTTACGATCTCAAGGGTGAGCTGATCGGTGCGCCGCATTTTCCGGAAACGCCGTGCCTGAACCTGTCCAAGACCCCTCTGCAGGAGTGGAACGGGCTGCTGTTCGAGCAGAACGGCTACAACGTCATGGACCAGCTCAAGGGCTTGTCGGTGGCCGGGGATTTCGATTTTTCGGGCTATATGTTCGACCACGTCGAGGTGCAGACCTGTAATTACAACTGGAAGACCTTCATCGAAGTCTACCTGGAGGATTACCACGTCGAGCCGTTTCACGCGGGCCTGGGCGGCTTTGTCAGCTGCGACGACCTGCGCTGGGAGTTCGGGCGCGATTACAGCGTGCAGACGGTCGGCGTGAACCGTGGCCTGGGCAAGGCCGGCTCGCCCATCTACCAGCGCTGGCAGGAACAGGTGCTCAAGTTTCGTGGCGGCGTGCCGCCCGATAAAGGCGCGATCTGGTTCACGCTGTACCCGAACATCATGGTCGAGTGGTATCCGCACGTGCTGATCGTCTCGACCCTGTGGCCGGACGGCCCGCAAAAGACGCGCAACGTGGTCGAGTTCTACTACCCCGAAGAGATCGTGCTGTTCGAGCGCGACTTCATCGAGGCCGAACGCGCCGCCTACTTCGAGACCTGCATCGAGGACGACGAAATCGCCATGCGCATGGATGCCGGGCGCCGCATCCTGCTCGCGCGCGGCGTCAACGAAGTCGGCCCCTACCAGTCACCGATGGAAGACGGCATGCAGCACTTCCACGAGTGGTACCGCAGTAACCTGGCGCTGTAGGGCGCCGATTTCGTGGCCGCGCTCTGGATCCTGCTTGCGAGCTTTTTGTTCTCGCTCATGGGCGCGGCCGTCAAACTCGCTTCGAGCGAGTATTCGGTGGCCGAAATCGTGTTCTACCGCGGCCTGGTCGGCATCATCCTCCTGTATTTTTTCATCCGCCACCAGGGCGGCAAGCTGCGCACCGAGCACCTGCCCGGCCATCTGTGGCGCGGCGCGATCGGGGTGGTGTCGCTGTGGATGTGGTTTTACGCCGCCACCAAGCTGCCGCTGGCCACCGCCGTCACCCTCAATTACATGTCGCCCATCTGGACCGCCGTCGCCATGATCGGCTTGGCCTGGTGGCAGGGCAAGGAGCGCATCGCCCTGCCCCTGCTGGCGGCCATCGCGGTCAGTTTCGGCGGCGTGATGCTGGCCCTGCGCCCGGCCTTCGAAGCGCAGCAGTGGTTCGGCGCGCTGATGGCGCTTGTCTCCGGCATGCTCGCCGCCATCGCCTACACCATGGTGCGGCGCCTGAGCCGCGCCGGCGAACCGGAATACCGGGTCGTCTTCTACTTTTTAGCCGTGAATATCGCCGCCGGCGTGGCGGGCAGCCTGCTGCCGGGCGGCTCGCCCGACGGCGCACCCTGGCATGCGCATTCGCCGCACGGGGCGGCCCTGCTGCTGTTCATCGGCGCCTCGGGCGTATTCGCCCAGATGGCGCTCACGCGCGCCTGGCGCACCGGCAAGGTGCTGGTGGTGGCCAACCTGCAGTACACCGGCATCGTGTTTTCCAGCGTCTGGGGCATCCTGATCTGGCACGACGTCTTCGACTGGCATGTCTGGCTTGGCATGGTGCTGATCCTCGCCTCCAGCGTGGCCGCCACTTTTTATAATACCGTCACCGAAAAGCGCGCCGCAGCGGCCCGCGCCGATACGTAAGAAAGAACCGATGGCAGCAGCACTGTGGATGTTATTTGCCAGCTTCGCCTTCGCCGCCATGGGCGCGGCCGTGAAACTGGCGTCAAGCACGTATTCGACCTCCGAAATCGTCATGTACCGTGGCCTGATCGGCACCATCATGCTGCTGATCATGGTCAAACACCAGGGCTTGAGCCTGCGCACGGTGTTCATCAAGGACCATCTGTGGCGCAGCTTTGTCGGCGTGGTGTCGCTGTGGATGTGGTTTTTCGCGATCGGCAAACTGCCGCTGGCCACCGCTGTCACCCTCAACTACATGGCGCCGATCTGGATCGCCGCGTTCCTGTTCTGCGCCGGCTGGTGGCGTGCCAAGGACCATGTGGAGTGGCCGCTGGTGCTTGCCGTGATCATGAGCTTCGTGGGCGTGACCCTGGTGCTGCAACCGGCGATCGCCAGCAACCAGTGGCTCGGCGGCGCGGTCGGCCTGCTCTCGAGCGTGATGTCGGCGATGGCCTACATGCAGGTGCGGCGCCTGGGCCAGCTGGGCGAGCCGGAGTTTCGCGTGGTGTTCTATTTTTCCGCGATGACGGCTTCCGCCGGCCTGGCCGGCACCCTGCTCGAGGGGCGCGGCGACGCCGTGCCGCTATTTACGGCACACAGCCTGCACAGCGGCGCCCTGCTGCTAGCCATCGGCGTGTCGGCCCTGTTCGCGCAGATCGCCATGACGCGCGCCTACCGCATCGGCAAGGTGCTGGTGGTGGCCAACCTGCAGTACACCGGCATCGTGTTTTCCAGCCTGTGGGGCATGTTGCTGTGGGGCGATAAATTTACCTGGACCGTGTGGCTGGGGATGGCGGTAATTCTTGTGTCGGGCATCGCCGCGACGTTTTACAATACCCGAAGCACGCCACGCGGCGCCGCCGTCAGCAAGACCGATCCCATCGCAAGCGAACTTTAAGGACGCCCATGTACACGACACTCATTTCCGCAGCCGACCTGGCCGGCCATATCGACAACCCGGCGTGGGTCATGGTCGACTGCCGCCATGACCTGATGAACCTGTCCGCCGGCCGCGAGGCCTACGCCGCCGGCCACTTGCCGCACGCGCTGTTCGCCGATATCGAAACCGAGCTGTCGGGCGCCAGGCGTGGTGCGGACGGCGTGTTTCGCGGTCGCCACCCGCTGCCGGTGCGGGCCGACCTGGTCGCCACCCTGCGCAGCTGGGGCATCGACGACGACACCCAGGTCATCGCCTACGACGCGCACGGCGGCATGTTCGCGGCGCGCCTGTGGTGGATGCTGCGCTGGGTCGGCCATCCGGCGGTGGCGGTGCTCGATGGCGGCATGGCGGCCTGGCAGGCGGCGGGCCTGGCGCTGTCGACCGAGGCCCCGGCGCCGAAAACCGGCAGCCTCACCGAAGGCGCGCCGCTGGTCGCCACCGTATCGGCGGCCGACGTGCTCGATAATGTCAAGACCGGCCAACGCGTGGTGCTCGATGCGCGCGCGCCCGACCGCTTCCGCGGCGAGAACGAAACCATCGATCCGGTGGGCGGGCATATTCCGGGGGCGAAGAATCGCTTCTTCAAGGATAACCTGGGGCCGGACGGGCGCTTCAAGGATGCGGCCCAGCTGAAGACCGAACTGGCGCCGCTGGCGGGCAATCCGCAGGACGCCATCATGCAGTGCGGCTCCGGCGTGACCGCGTGCCACAACCTGCTGGCGCTGGAAGTGGCGGGCTTGCCGGGCGCCGCGCTATATCCGGGTTCGTGGAGCGAGTGGTGCGCCGATCCGGCGCGCCCGGTGGCGACCGGGGTGTAACTCGCAGGGCCGGCGCTGCGCAGGCCCTGCTGTTCTTACATACCCAAATGGGCTTCCGGCAGGCCGACCAGCATCAGCGGGGCCTGATCCACGCTCTCGGGCGCGAACACCGGTTCGGCCGCCTTGACCGGCAGCGACGACATGGCGACGATGACGGCGTCGACCTTCGACTGGAATGCCATCACATCGGTGTTGGCGGTGACCGAGGAGAGCATGGTCTTGACCAGGGCGGCGGCGGCGTCACCGGCGTAGATGCCGCTCTTCGATGCCGTCTCCAGCGCGAAGGTAAAGTTGGTCGCGGCGCTGACCCGGTTGGCCACCAGGGCAGCGTCGATCTGCCCTTCGGCGGTGGTGTTGGCCTGCGCGCCAGCCATGATCGCCAGCGAAGCGTTCGGCCGGGTCAGCGTGCCGGCATCGATCGCCTTGGACCAGAACTCCAGGCCGCCCTGATCCGGGCTACGGCCGAGCACATTGTTGTAGATCGCTTTGACAAATGCAGTGGTGTCGCCGCCGTACATGGCTTTCGATTCGTCGCTGGTGCCGAACGAATCGATCAGGCCGCGCAGGCCGGCGTTGCTGGTGTAGGCGGCGCTCAATTCGTTGGCGCTGGTCGGCGCCTTCAGCGTTTCCAGCTGCTTGGCGAAATTGAGCAAGCCGCCACTGTCGGCAGCGCGTCCGAAATAGCTGAAGTACAGCGATTGCGCCAGCTTGGTGTAGTTCATATCGACCGTGCGGTCGGTGAATGCGAGGCGCTCGACGCTGTTGAGCAAATCGGTGCCGGCATCGCCTTTTTTGTCGATCACGTAAAAGTCGTTACGGCCCACCATGATCGTGAAGTCGCTGGTCTTGTTTTCATACAAGCCGGTGTCCTGGCCTTCGCCGCCCAGCAAGACATCATCGCCCTGGCCGCCGAACAGGAAATCGTTACCGCGGCCGGCGCTGAGTTTGTCGTTGCCCTTGAAACCGTTGAGCTGGTCGTTGCCCAAGTCGGCGAGGATGTCGTTGGCGCTGTTGTCGCCGCGCAGGTTGTCATCGTTGACGGTGTCGGTGGTGAACGGCTTGTAGGCTTGCAGATCGGCGATGCTGTAGAGCGTGCCCGATATCTTGACGTATTCGATACCATAGAATTTGTTGGAGCCATAGACGCTGAAACTGCCCCAGTCCGCCGGGGCGGACGACGACATCCTGTCCTGAGGGGTAGCGTAATAGTATTTGTCCGACGAGGTGTACTCGATGGTGTCGATGCCGGTTCCACCGTCGACCTTTTCCAATTGCGGGGTGATGATGATCACGTCGTTACCGCCGCCGCCCAGCAAGGTGGAGCCCCATTTGAAGGTCGATTTGATCACATCATTGCCGTCGCCGCCCAGGTAGCCGGCCCTATACCCCTCGAAGGTGTCGATCAGAACCACGTCATTGCCCGGCGTGCCATGCGCATCGTAATCGACCAGCACCTTGAGCGACGCATTCGCGAAACTGGCCGATTGCTGCGCGGTCGCGCCAACATAAATGCGGCCGGTTTCCTGGGCCAGAAAGCCGGTATTGATCGAGTTGACGCTGTACTTCGAATCCCCGGTGGAACTTTCGATGATGAAGCCGTCGGCATCGTAGATCGTCAGCGTCGGGGCATAATATGCGCTATTGCTGAATTGATACAGGCTACCCGCGACCACGTCGATCGCATACACGCCGCCCGCCTTGCTGCTGCTTTGATCCCATTTCTGGACGTAACCCGGCGCGTGCTCCACGGTATCCACATACGGCTTGAAATCATTGAGCGGCTTGGCGTCCGCTGCCGCGCGGCTCGTTGCGGGCAGGCGGAAGTTGTAATCGGATTCAACGGGGAAACGAACGTAGATGGACATGATCAAATAAGAAAGATTGAGTGAATCATAGTATGTGTTGAATATTCCTTTCTGTAAATGATTATTCGTTGCATTGTAGTTGGGTAACCCTGGCTAATCGCTACCGCAGCCGGCATCGCTTCCCCCCTCGTAGGCGGCGCTGCCGCAGAGCGCATGCCTGTCAGCGGTTGCGCTGTCCCCGGGCGGGCGGCGCGGGCGCGCATGGCGCACGTATTCCTCTTCGGTGACCAGGCCGGCCGCCAGCAACTGCGCTGGCCGCAAGCTCTCCGCGTATGCCGGCACGGCCGCCGCGCGCCCGCGCGCGTCGAGGGCGACCGAGGCCACCTCGCCGTTGAACAGCAGGTAGCCGCAGCCGCCCGGCATGGCCAGCACGCGGTCCAGCGCGAACAGGCGCGGCAGGTTGGGGCCGGCCACCGGCATGCGCTCGATGCGGCGCGCCCGCACCAGGCAGACCGCCAGCGCGCGCCGCATGCCGCCGCTCATCTCGGGCGCTTCCACGTGCGGGATGACGCGCCCGAAGTGCTTGCGGCAGAACGCGTTCAAACCGGTCGGCGAGAGGCGCATCCAGGCGTGCCACACCGAGTCGGCCGCCATCGAGGGCAAGCCGCACGGCAGGCTGGCGTCGCGCACGCAGTCGAAAAACGCCATCAGGCCTTCGGCGGCGCGGGCGAAAAAAAAGGCATCCTGTGGGATGCCTTTGAATTCGTGTTGCGCCGTGCGCTTCCAGAAGGGGTAGAGCGTGGCCGGGAGGTCGGCCATCTGGGCCCGGTACGGCGACTGATGCGCGACCCGCGCGGCGCGGAAAGTGTTGATGTGGCTGGTGACGGTACTGAGCATGTTTTCATTCTCCTTTGTTGTTATTGTATGAGCACAGCCTGGCATACCTGTATGACAGCTTGATGACAAGCGCTTGAAATTATTGACCACTGCGCTTGCCATGTCGATGGCGGCCGCGAATCAGGCCGACATCAGTCGCACCGACGAGATGGAATCGTTGGGAATATCCACCGCTTCGACCCAGGAATAACGGCCCGGTCCGAATACGCGCGATGCGGGTCCGCGATAATTGCTGTCGCGATAAAATTTCCAGCGGCCGGATACCACCACGAACGAGGAACATTTATCATTGAAGAAATTATCGTCCGGCGCATTCAGGTTGGGCTCGGACCCATATAAATGTTTCTCGCGACCCCGAAAATTGATATGTTGGTATAACACGACTTCAGCCATATATCCTCCTTAGCAGATAAAGGCGGCGGGCGCGTCCGATTGACATGCCGCGACCGCCGCCATGGCAATCCCGCTTCAGTTACACCTGCCGGACCGACGAAATGGAATCGTTCGGAATATTCACCGCTTCCACCCAGTTATACAGGCCCGGGCCGAATACCCGCGAGGCTGGTCCCTGGAAATTGGAGTCGCGATAGAACTGCCAGCGGCCCGACAGGATGACAAACGATGAAATCTTGTCATTGAAAAAATTATCATCGGGTGCATTCAGATTGGTTTCTGAAGTGAACAAATGTTTATGAGCACCGTGATAATTGGCATGTTCAAACAGGACGATTTCAGCCATATATCCTCCTAAACTAGCTACGAGGCAAAAGGTGGTCTCGCTTCACCGGATTACTGCTTCAGGGCTTAGTATAAGGAGACTGGCGAGCTAAACAATAGCGCGGGATTGACAGGGACTAAATGCGCTGCGCATTGCCGCCCGAAGTGAATAACAGGAAGAAATTTGATATCCGGAGCGGAATAAACTCCATTGCCAGCGGCAAGAAAATGCCGCTGCGAAGTTTATCGTCCGTTGGTGAGAAACAAGACGATCAGCACGCCCACGCCGATCAGCAACACTTGCGGAATGGATTCGCGCACGGTGGCTCGTCTTTGCATCTGCGGCATTAAATCGCTCACGGCAATGTACAGGAAGCCCGAGGAGGCGAACACCAGCACGTAAGGAATCAATCCGCTGGCGCGGTCCAGGGTGAAATAGCCGAGCAAGCCGCCGGCCACGGCCATGAGACTGCACAGCAAGTTGAACAGATAGGCGCGGGTGCGCGAAAAGCCGGCATTGAGCAAGACGATGAAATCGCCGATTTCCTGCGGGATTTCATGGGCGATGATGGCCAGCCCGGTCACGATGCCCAGTTCCGGATTGGCCAGGAAGGCGGCGGCGATCAGGATGCCGTCGGTAAAATTGTGCATGCCATCGCCCAGCAGGATCATCCAGCCGGCCTTGCCCGCCTCGCGCTTGTCGTGCCCGTGAGCATGGTGGTGACCATCGCCTTCGTGATGATGCGAATGGCGCAGGATGGCGAACTTTTCCAGCATGAAAAATGCCAGCAAACCGGCCAGCAAGGTGGCGAACAGGCGGCGCGGATCGGCGCCCGACTCGAACGCTTCCGGCAAGGCATGCAGGAGCGAGGTCGACAGCATGATGCCGACCGACAGGCTGACCATGCGCTCGACCATCTTCGAGAGCAGGGCGAACGAAAACACCGCGGCGGCGGAAATGCTGAGCACACCCCCGATGGTCGTTGCCAGCAGGATGGAAATAAGGGTCGAATCGATTTGGAAGCCTCTTGAACGACACTTGCGACGATCGCAAGCCGGGCATTGTACCGCTCCGCAGCGTCTGCCGCCCAGTTCGGCGCCAATGGCGCCGCCTTGCGCCGGGCGGCAAACCCGGCGCAAGGCCTTACCTTACGGGAATGTTACGGCGTCAGTTGCAGGTTGATATTGGCCTGGTCGCCGCTCAAGACATTGACCGACGCCACCGATTTGACGCTGTAGCCGGCGGCGACCGCATCGACGCGATAGTTGCCCGCGCCCTGGGTCGGCACAGCGCTGCTGAACACCAGCGGCGCAGTGGCGCTGTAGGTGGCGTACTGCGGCGCGGCGACTGGCAGCGATCCGATCGCGTAGGCGCCGGTGCCGGCGGCCGCGTCCACCGCCTGGATCACCACGGTCTTGCCGCTTGCCACCGTCTGCAAGGCGCTCACGTACGGCCTGACGGCTGGCGCGAGCGGCAGCATGCTGACCGTGCCGCTGATCGAGCGTGTCAGGCTGGCCGGCATGGTGATCGGCGCGGCCACCGTGCCGAGGACGATATTGCTGGCGCCGCCGGGCACGCTCACATTGCCGATCACGGCTGCGGCGCGGCCGGAAGCGACGACCACGACATCATAGGCGCCCGGGTTCAGGCGGCTGATCGCGAACGCGCCGGTGGATGGATTGACCGTGGTGCTGCCGACCACCTTGCCGTTTTGCTGGGCGCTCACCACCGCGCCGCTGGCCGAGAACAAGGTGCTGACGTAACCACTGACGCCGCTGCCCGCGGCCGCCATGGCGCTCACGGACGGCGTCAGCAGGTAACCGCCGCCCGCCTTGTTGACGACCGAACGGCAGGCATCGAAATCGAGCACCAGGTTGTATGGCTGGCCCGCCACGACTTCGAAGTCGCTGGCGATCTTGACGCCGGCCTGCACCGCCGCCGGGGTTTCCAGGGTCGTTTCGACCTTGGTCGCGGTCGGCGTGACGCTGTTGGCGAAGCCATTGCCGGTATTCGGATCGAGCATCAGGCGCACCTGGGTGTAACGTCCGGCGGGCACGCTGACCGAACCGAGCGGATCGAGCACGCCATTGACCAGGTTGAGCAGATTGATCTTGCGCGCCGGCGCCAGCACCACCTCGGACCAGCCGGGATCGGCATCGGCCGCGGTCGCGCTCTGGTGGACGCGCACCTTCTTGACGGTGACGTTGACGGCGTCGAAGCCGCAGGCCGGGGCATCGGTCAGCGCAATGTTGAGCGTGCCGGCGGTGCCGCCGAGCGTCGGCGGAGCGGTGCCCGGGGTGGTGGAGCCGTTGGCGCCGGGGTTGCCGCCGCCGCCGCCGCAGGCTGTCAGGGCCATGGCGGCCACTACGGTGCTTGCCGTGCCAAGGCGGATAAATGTGCTCTTCATCGTTCCCTCTTTCAGTAGGTAAGTCATTATTTAATAGTTATTAGTGCGCTTCATCCCAGTTTTTACCGATACCCACCTCAGCCAACAGGGGCACTTTCAGGGCCGCCACGCCCGCCATCAGTTGCGGCAGCCTGGACTTGACCAATTCCAGTTCCGCCTGCGGCACTTCGAGCACGAGTTCATCGTGCACCTGCATGATCATGCGCGTGCCCAGCTGGTCGGCCTCGAGCCAGTCCTGCACCGCGATCATGGCCAGCTTGATCAGGTCGGCCGCAGTGCCCTGCATCGGCGCGTTGATCGCGGCCCGTTCCGCGCCCTGGCGGCGCGGGCCGTTCGGGGAATTAATCTCGGGCAGCCACAGGCGCCGGCCGAACACGGTTTCGACATACCCGCGCGCCTTGGCCTGCATGCGCGTGTCTTCCATGTACTGGCGCACGCCCGAAAAGCGCGCGAAGTACTTGTCGATATAGTTTTGCGCCGCCGAGCGTTCGATGCCCAGGTTGGCGGCCAGCCCGAAGGCGCTCATGCCGTAGATCAGGCCGAAGTTGATCACCTTGGCGTAGCGGCGCTGCTCGCCCTGCACCTCGGCCGGCGCCACGCCGAAGATCTCGGCGGCGGTGGCGCGGTGGATATCCTCGCCCTCGGCAAAGGCGCGCAGCATGGCCGCGTCTTCCGAAATATGGGCCATGATGCGCAGTTCGATCTGCGAATAGTCGGCCGAGACGATCACGTTGCCGGGGCCGGCGATAAAGGCTTCGCGGATGCGGCGCCCTTCGGCCGTGCGGATCGGGATGTTCTGCAGATTCGGTTCGTTCGACGACAGGCGCCCGGTCACGGCGACGGCCTGCGCGTAGTTGGTGTGCACGCGGCCGGTCTCGCGGTTGACCATCTTGGGCAACTTGTCGGTGTAGGTCGACTTGAGTTTCGACATGCCGCGGTATTCGAGCAGGATTTTCGGCAGCGGGAAATCCTCGGCCAGCTTTTGCAGCACCTCCTCATCGGTCGACGGCGCCCCGCTCGGGGTCTTTTTGATCACCGGCAGCTGGAGTTTACCGAAGAAGATCTCGCCGATCTGCTTGGGCGAACCGAGGTTGAACGGGCCGCCGGCCAGCTCGTACGCCTTTTGTTCGAGCTCCATGATGCGCGCACCGAGTTCGCCCGACTGCACATTGAGTAGCTCGGCGTCGATCAGCACCCCGTTGCGCTCGATCTTGTGCAGCACCACGGAGGTGGGCAGCTCGATCTGGCGATAGATGAAATTGAGCTTCTCGTCGCTCTCGACATGGCCCTTCATGGCCTGGTGCAGGCGCAGGGTGATGTCGGAATCCTCGGCCGCGTATTCGGTCGCGCGGCCCAGTTCCACCTGGTCGAAGCAGATCTGGCCGGCGCCCTTGCCGCATACATCGACAAACGGAATCGTGGTGTAGCCCAGGTGGCGCAGGGCCATGCTGTCCATGTCGTGCGGCTTGTGCGACTCGAACACATACGACTCGAGCAAGGTGTCGTGCACGATGCCGCGCAGGGTCACGCCATGGTTGGCGAAAATATGGCTGTCGTACTTGAGGTTCTGGCCGACCTTGGGCTTGGACGGGTCTTCCAGCCATGGCTTCATGCGCGCCAGGACCGCCTCGCGATCGAGTTGTTCGGGCACGCCGGCGTAGCGGTGCGCCAGCGGGATATAGGCGCCCTTGCCCGCTTCGACCGACAGCGATATGCCGACCATCTGCGCCGTCAGCGGGTCGAGCGAGGTGGTTTCGGTATCGACCGAAGTCAGCTCGGCGGCATCGACCAGGGCCAGCCAGCGTTCCAGGTCGGCCTCGGCGACCACCGTTTCGTACTCGCCGCGCATGACCGGCACCAGCGCGCCCGGGAACAAGTCGCCCTCCGGGGAATTGAGCAGCGCGCGCGGGGCGCCCTCGTCGTCGCGCTGGACCACTTCGCGCAGCAGGGTCTTGAAGCCATAACGCTCGAAGAAGGCCTTCAGGCCCTCCTTGTTTTCCGGCTGCGCCACCAGGGTGTCGGCGATCGAAACCATGTGTCCGGCCAGGTCGCAATCGGTCTTGACGGTGATCAGGGCGCGGCCCTGTGGCAGCCACGGGAGCGCCTGGCGCAGGTTCTCGCCGACCGCGCCGCCGATGGAGGCCGCGTTGGCGATCACGCCATCGAGGCTGTCGTGCAGCGCCAGCCACTTGAGGGCGGTCTTCGGGCCGCACTTGGCCACGCCGGGAATATTGTCGACGGTATCGCCGATCAGGGTCAGGTAATCGATGATGCGGTTGGGCGGCACGCCGAACTTGGCCAGAACGCCGGCCTCGTCGAGCTTCTCGTTGCTCATCGTGTTGATCAGCGTGACCTTGTCGTTGACCAGCTGCGCCAGGTCCTTGTCGCCGGTGGAGACCACGGTATTCATGCCCAGCCTGGAAGCCTGGACCGACAAGGTGCCGATCACATCGTCGGCTTCGACGCCGTCCACCATCAGGATCGGCCAGCCCATGTGGCGCACCACTTCGTGGATCGGCTCGATTTGAAGGCGCAGGTCATCCGGCATGGACGCGCGCGTGGCCTTATATTCCGGATACATATCGTCGCGAAAGGTCTTGCCCTTGGCATCGAACACGCAAGCGATAAACGCGGCCGGATAATCCTGGCGCAGGCGGCGCAACATATTGACCATGCCATGCATGGCGCCGGTGGGATGGCCATCCGGGCTGCGCAGATCGGGCAGGGCATGAAAAGCACGGTACAGATAACTGGAACCGTCGACTAACAGCAGGGTATTTTGCATAGTGCCAAAAATGAGGTTGAGCCGGGACAAAAAAGGGCGCGGCAGCGTACCGGTCATTATCGCAGAAAGCGCGCCAGCCCCGAAGCCCGAACCGGGGTCTGACCTCTGACTAGCAACGTTTTCCCCCGGAACCGGGGTCAGAGCTTTAACTTGCAACATATGGCGTGGCACGAACTGGATTTGTCCCATGTCCGGTACCTTTGGGCGGCAATTGCTTGCTTAAGTGCAGCTTGTACGCAGTTTTGAACCGACATTACTGCTTACAGCCGTGGTGTTGCTAATTAAAGCTCTGACCCCGGTTATCGGTTTCGGCGGTTTTGTTGCTAATCAGAGGTCAGACCCCGGTTGGAGGGGGAGGATGGCGCGTGCAGGCGGGTCGGGAGCTTGTGCGATGTGTTTCCACAGGCGGGGCGGGGGTTTGTTACAATGGACTACACGATCAAAAGGCGACCCTATCATGCTGCGCACTTCCACTTTCCGCAATCTCCTGGCCCTGTGCCTGCTCGCTTCGGCAAGCCTGGCCGGCGCCCAGCAAGCCAAGCCGAGCGACGCCCCGCCCAAGCTCGAACGCCTCGACGATGGCAACCTGGCGCCCGCGATCGTGGCGCCGCGCGCCAACGAGCCGAAAATCAGCGAGAAACGCGAAAACGGCCGCACCACGGAAGTGAAAGTTAAATCCGGCAAGAGCAGCTATACGATGAAGGGCACCAATCCCGCCGCCGGCAGTTCAGGGCTCGACGCCAACGGCTCATCCCTGCGCGGCCCCCAATGGCAAGTCGGTGAATTCGACCTGAACAAGAAGAAAAAGGCCGCCAGCGAAGCCGCCGCCGAGACCGAAGCCGCACCGGCGCCACCACCGGCGTCAAGCAAGTAATCCCCCCATCGGCCCGCGCCCTTCCCTGGCGCGCGGGTAACGATATCGATCGACTTACCTTACCCTTCGCTTTCACATGGCAGTTTTTACCGCGGTCACCCTGGATGACCTGACTTTGTTGTTGAAGAAGTTTCCTTTGGGAAACGCTATCGCCATCAAAGGGATCAGTTCCGGCATCGAAAACAGTAATTTTTTCATCGATACGGAGCGCGGCGAGTACGTGCTGACGATTTTCGAGAACCTGACATTCGCTCAGCTGCCGTTTTATCTTCAGCTGATGCGCCATCTGGCTGAGCGCGGCGTGCTGGTTCCCGCTCCGGTGCCGGACCAGGCGGGCGAGCTGGTGGTGCCGCTGCACGGCAAGCCGGCCGCCATCGTCAGCAAACTCGAAGGCAGCTCGCAAATGGCGCCGCAAGCGGTCCACTGCGCCGCCGTCGGGACCATGCTGGCGAAGATGCACCTGGCCGGACGCGACTTTGCGCTGCAGCAGCCGAACCTGCGCGGGCTGGACTGGTGGAACGAGACCACGCCGCTGGTGCTGCCCTTCCTCGACGACCATAACGCCCACCTGCTGCGCGCCGAGATGCATTTCCAGAGCGCGTTCGCGGCCTGCGACCATTACCATCGCCTCGGGCGCGGTCCGGTCCATGCCGACTTGTTCCGCAATAACGTGATGTTCATCGGCGAGCGCCTGACCGGTTTCTTCGACTTCTATTTCGCCGGCTGCGACACCTGGCTGTTCGACGTGGCCGTCACCGTCAACGACTGGTGCATCGCCGTCGACACCGGCGTGCTCGACGCGGCCCGCGTGCGCGCCCTGCTCGACGCCTACCACGCGGTGCGCCCGTTCACGGCCGACGAGCAAGCCGCCTGGCAGCCGATGCTGCGCGCCGCCGCGCTGCGCTTCTGGCTCTCACGCCTGTACGACCTTTACCTGCCGCGCGAAGCCGAAATGCTCACGCCGCACGACCCGACCCATTTCGAGCGTATCCTGCGCGAACGCATCGCCACCCCCGCCCCAGGATTGTTCGCATGAGCCGCCTCCCCGCCATCACCGGATGGTACTGGATCAAGCAGGGCTTTGCCCTGTTCCGCAAGCAGCCGGCCATCCTCACGATGCTGCTGTTCGCGATTCTTCTGATGAGCCTGACCCTGGCCACCATTCCCGTGCTGGGGCAAATCCTGACGATGGTGCTGCTTCCCTCGTTCGGCATGGCGATCATGCAGGCCTGTAACCTGATCGGGCAAGACCAGTCGGTCACGCCCGGCGTGCTGCTGACCGGTTTTCGCCAGCCGGCCCTGACCCGCCTGTGCAAGCTGGGCCTGATTTATCTGTTGATATCGATCGTGCTCGGCTTGATTCCGGCCTTCATGATCTCGCCCGACTTCATCAAGCAGATGAGCGTGCCGCTGGCCGAACGCGGCGCCATCAAGATCAGCCCGGCCGACATGCAGGTGGTGTTGCTGGCCGGCCTGCTGCAAGGGCTGGCGCTGCTGCTGATGTGCTTTGCGCCGGCGCTGGCCTACTGGCAGCACATGAAACCGGGCAAGGCGACCTTTTACAGCGTGTTCGGGCTGTTCGGGGCGATCCGCCCGTTCGTGCTGATGCTCATGGCATGGGTCGCCATGTTCTTCGGCGCCTCGCTGCTGGTGGGGATGGTACTGGGCAGCAGCAAGGGCGGGCAGATTGCCATCCTCTGGCTGATGCTTCAGTTCATGCTGCTGCTGCAATGCGCGATCTTTGCCGCCTACCGCCAGATCTTCGGCGACCCGTCCCTGCTGCCCGCGCAAGTCGAGTCCAAGTAAGGAACGCGGCGGCGGACCGGAGTCCGCCGCCGCGCCGCTTCAGCGTCCGACCCGGTCGAGCTTGGCGACCGACAGGTCGAGCACTTTCATGCCGGCCTTGCCGAAATTGATCTGCGCGCGCGCGTTGCTCCCGCCACCCTCGATATTGACAATCACCCCTTCGCCGAACTTGGCGTGCGCCACCGATTCGCCGATGCGCCATCCCGGCCCGTTGCTGGCCGCTTTTTGCGCGATCTGCTGGGCGATCTTGTTGTCCGAGCCGCCGGTAAACTTGGCGTCGTCCCAGCTCGACTTCTTGTTGCCGAACCAGTGCGATTGCACGCGCGGCGAAATCCACTTGAGCGCCTCTTCGGGCAGCTCGTCGAAGAAGCGCGATTTCATGTTGTAGCGGGTCTGCCCGTGCAGCATGCGCGACTGCGTAAAACTCATGTAGAGGCGCTTCCTCGCGCGCGTGATGGCCACGTACATCAGGCGACGCTCTTCGTCCACCCCATCCATCTCGCGCGAACTGCTCTCGTGCGGGAACAGGCCTTCTTCCAGGCCGGTGATGAACACGGCGTCAAATTCGAGTCCCTTGGCCGAGTGCACCGTCATCAGTTGCAGCGCATCCTGCCCGGCCTGGGCCTGGGCGTCGCCCGCTTCGAGCGAGGCGTGCGACAAAAACGCCGACAGCGGCGACATGACCACGTTCAGCGGCGTATCGGCGTCGATGATCTCGACGCCGTCGCCTTCGACCAGCATCTCGCCCACGCTGGCGTAGGTCTTGGGACCAAGGTAGGCCGGCGCGCCCTGGCCGAAGCCTTCTTCCTGCACGAACTGGGTGGCCGCATTGACCATCTGTTCCAGGTTCTCGATGCGGTCGGCGCCTTCTTTTTCGTTCTGGTAGTGCTGCAGCAGGCCGCTCGCTTCGAGCACCACGCGCACCATTTCGGGCAGCGCCAGTTGCCCGGTCTCGAAACGGGCGCCTTCGACCAGCTTCACAAAACTGTTCAGCGAAGAACCCGACTTGCCCGCCACGTAGGGCACCGCCGCGTACAGCGAAATGCCGTACTGCTCGGCGGCCGCCTGCAGCGCCTCGATCGAGCGCATGCCGATGCCGCGCGTGGGGAAGTTCACCACCCGCAAAAAGGCCGAATCGTTGTGCGGATTGTCCATCAGTTGCAGGTAGGCGATGGCGTGCTTGACCTCGGCGCGCTGGAAGTAGCGCTGGCCGCCATACACGGTGTACGGCAGGCCGGCGGCGAACAGCGCATGCTCGATCACGCGCGACTGCGCATTGGAGCGGTACAGAATCGCGATCTCGCTGCGCAGCGCACCTTCAAGCATCAGGCTCTTCGCTTCCTCGATGATCCACTGCGCCTCTTCCAGGTCGGACGAGGCTTCGTAGATGCGCACCGGCTCGCCGTGACCGGCATCGGTGCGCAGGTTCTTGCCCAGGCGCTTGCTGTTGTTGGCGATCAGGTGGTTGGCGCTGTCGAGGATGTGGCCGTGCGAGCGGTAGTTTTGCTCGAGCTTGATCAGGTTTTCGACCCGGAATTCGCGCTCGAAGGCGCTCATGTTGCCGACATTGGCGCCGCGAAAGGCGTAAATGCTCTGGTCGTCGTCGCCCACGGCGAACAGCGCGCCGGCCACCTGCTGGCCCTGCCCCGCCAGCAGCTTGAGCAGATTGTATTGCAGGTCGTTGGTATCCTGGAACTCGTCGACCAGGATGTGCTTGAAGCGCGCCTGGTAATGCTCGCGCAGCGGCTGGTTGCGTTGCAGCAACTCATAGGCGCGCAGCAGCAGTTCGGCAAAATCGACCACGCCTTCGCGCTGGCACTGATTGTCGTACAGATCGTACAACTCGACCATCTTGCGTTCGATCGGGTCGTGCGCCTCGACCCGGTTGGCGCGCAAGCCCTGGTCCTTGGCGTTGTTGATGAAATACATCAGGTTCTTGGCCGGGTACTTTTCGTCATCGACATTGTTCGCTTTCAACAAACGTTTAATCATCGACAACTGATCCTGCGAATCGAGGATCTGGAAGGTTTGCGGCAGCGCGCAATCGCGGTAATGGGTGCGCAGGAAGCGGTTGCACAAGCCGTGGAAAGTGCCGATCCACATGCCGCGCGTGCTCACCGGCAGCATGGCCGACAGGCGCGTCGTCATTTCCTTGGCGGCCTTGTTGGTAAACGTCACCGCCATGATCCCGGCCGGCGAAACCTGGCCGGTCTGGATCAGCCAGGCGATGCGGGTCGTCAGCACGCGCGTCTTGCCGGAGCCGGCGCCCGCGAGAATCAGGGCGCTCTGCGGCGGCAGGGTGACGGCGGCGAGTTGTTCGGGATTGAGGTTGTGGAGGAGATTTTGCATCCCGTGATTATACCGGCGCGCCGCCATCGGACGGCGACGCTTTCGCTGGCGAACGGGCTTCCCGGCCGCCGGCTGGCGCCGGGGTCGCGCCGTCGGCCCTGGCCGCATCCCTGGCAGTGGCGCCGGCTTTGGCCGGCTCGGCGCGGCGATACTTCGATACCAGGGCGCTGGCCGGATCGTTGACCGACAGTACGCCATCGCTGAGGCAATACGCGAGCGGCTTGGGCAAGGCCGCCATCAGCAGGTTGACGCACTGCGGCTTGTCCGGATCGGCGGCGACGATCTTGTAGGGATAGCTGAGCGGCTTGGCGTCGTCCCCGGCGAGCGCCAGCTTGACGCTTTTTGCATCGATCACCATCACGCCGTCCTTGAAGGTGCGCTCAAGCTGGGCAATCTCTTTTTCGCCGCCGTTCATGGCCTTGGCCTGCGCGACCATGGGCGCCAGGTCGATGACCCAGCGTCCCTCAATGTCAAGCGGGGCGGCATGCGCTTGGGCGGCGCACAGCACGGCAATCGCCGCAAAACCAAGGCGTAGAGCTTTGTTCATGTTTTCCTTCACTGTGAGTCGATGGTGGTAACGCTTCCGGCACGGCCGGAAGCGTGATTCTAAACCATTGCACAATAGACATGCAATTAAGTTAACATTGCGAGGCCGGGCGCGCGTGGCCCAGGCACCGGCCGCGCCAGGCCGCGCGCGACGGCGTCGCGCAGCACCTCGCGCATCACGCGCTCGGCCGCTTTGGCGTGCTGGTCCATCTCGCGCCCCAGCACGTTCATCTTTTTACCCAGCGCGTCCATCGGCTTGCCCGCTTCTTTCATTTGCTCGCCGATGGCGTCGACCGGCGCGCGCGCCTGCTCGACCTTGCCGTGCTGGCGCTCGAGGTGCGCGTGCTGCACGTCGAGCTGGCGTTCAATGTCGCTCAGCTTGACATTGAGCTGGTCGCGCCTGGCCGACAACTGCGCGCGGGTCGGGCCGCCGGCGTCGTCGATCTGGCGCTCGAGCTGCACGATCTCGCGCTGCAAACGGGCTTGCTGCGGCGCCAGCGCCGCGATCAGGCCGGCGATACGGCGCGTCTCGGCATGTTCGGGATGGCTGGCGCCGGCCTTGTGTTCCATCTCGCGGCCCAATTGCTCGACCACCTTGCCGTGCTTTTCCATTTCCTTGCCATGCACCTCCATCTGGGCGCCGAGGTGCTTGAGCGGCGCGTAGGCGGCGGAAACCTTGGCGATCAGGGCCGGGTCCTGCACCACGTACGCCTGATCGCCCTGGCGGAACCACAAAAAGTCCCCCTGGACGGTGTGCTTGGCGGCGGCGATGTCGTCGACATCGCGGCTGTCGCCACTTAACATGCCCTTGCGCTCGGGTCCCTGCACCAGCGCATACGACATCTCGCCAGGGGCCTTGGTGATGCTGACGGGAAGACGCGGTGGCGCCGGTGGAGCGGGTGGCGCCGGTGGTACCGGCGCCACATCCATCGGCGCGGCGGGAACGGCTGCGGCGGCGCGCAAGGCCGGGATGGCTGGCCGCGCCGTGGGTGCCGGCGGGGCCGGCGGGGCTGGCGCGACCGCCGGCGCGCGGTCGGCGCGCACGGCTGTCGCCGGCGCCGGCGGCGCTGTCTGGGCGTTGGCGTAAAAGGCGGCGCAGGCGGCCGACAGGCCGAGAATCGGCAGCGCCATCTTCCAGTTCAGTGGTTCGGTATCCGGGCGGACCAGGCGTTTGATGCGGGACATAAGATTTCCTCCGTGAGCCCCATGGGCGAGTTGAGGGGTGGAGAACTGGAACTGGTCCAGTTCGGATAATGCAAGCGCCAGACGCCGCGGTTCGCCGAGCATGCTTGCTGCTAAATCATCTGCAATCTGTTCGCGCTCGATCCGCACCCGGTGCGACAGCCACCACACCGCCGGGTGATAGAACAGCACCATTTCGATCGCGCTCTGGATCAGGTTGACCAGGTAATCGAAGCGCTTGATATGCGCCATTTCGTGCGCCAGCAGGGCTTCGAGCAAGTCGGGCGGCATGCCGCTCACCAGCGAAGCCGGCACCAGGATCACCGGGCGCCACCAGCCGGCCGTCACCGGGCCGGGCAAGTCGTGCACCAGCCCCAGCGCGACCTTGCGCGCCACGCCGAAACGCAGCGCCAGCCGGTCCACCCTCGCCTGCCAGGCGGGGTCGCGCAAGTAGCGGCCCGGTTGGCTGCGACGGCGCACCCAGGCCAGCCCGAGCATCAAGCGCAGCGCCAGCAGGCCGGCGCCGCAACTCCAGAAAAACATTAGCAGGGGCAAGCGCTGCTGCAACACCGGTTCCCAGCTGGCGACCTGCGCGGCCAGCATCGGCGCATCGGCTTCGCCGGCCGGCATGGCGATGGCGCGCAGCGGCAGGATGGTGGTGGCCGCGGCCTGCGCATCGAGCATGCGCTGCACTGTTCCAGCCAGCGGCAAGGCGGCGCACAGCAGCAGCGCGGCGCAGCCGACGGCGTAGCGCAGCTGGGGCCGCGCGCCGCGCAGCAATCCCATGCCGATCGCGGCCAGGCAGCCGATCAACAATCCCTGCCAGACAAAGTCGAGCAAGGCCCAGCCCAGGCTGGGCACGATGACGGAAAGCATGGCGTTCATGGGTGGGTTCCTGCGTGCATGGTCTCTCCGTCAAAGGGTGAATGTAGAATAAAATATCTAGATACTTTTGTCTAGAACTATTTTTCTACTTTGCGGGCAGCCGCGGGCGCGGCGTGCTTGATCATGACTGTAGGGGGGACGGCGATGGCGCTCCAGCGCCGCGCGATGGGCGGTCGATTTGACGGAACAGACGACGTAAAACGCGTCATGCGGATGCCTGCCCATGCTCCCGGAGCGGCCGAAAGCATGGACGAGGGAACACTTATGGCAGCAGCGGAAAGCTCAGCTCTTTCCCGCGGCCGCCCAGACGCGCCAGGAAGTGGGCGATGCCGCCCATGCCGACCATCAGGTCGGCCGTTGCCGCCGTCGGGTCTTCCGACAGCCAGACCACGCCGCCGTCGGCACAGTGGTTCCCGAGGTGCACGATGGTGCCGGCCAGGGTGGCGGCCTTGTCGCGGTAGGCGCTCTCGCCCAGGGTCTCGGCCGCTTCCAGGAAAATCTCGCCCAGGCCGCTCAATCCGTGGCAAACGGTGAGGTTGACCGCGCGCACTTCGGGGTCGATACCGGCCAGCGCACGCCGCGCGATCAGCGCCGCCGCCGGGTCGCGCGAATAGCGGTAGGCGCGCAGGAACGCCAGCGCGATCCCGGGGGCGCCGTGGCACCACCAGTGCCAGACCGCCTCGTTGCGGTCGCTGTAGCGCCAGTGCGCGCCGCGGGCGCCGCCATCGGGCAAGATCTGCTGTTCGACCCAGGCCAGGCCGCGCGTGGCGGCGGCGCGGCAGGCGGCGTGCTTGAAACGCACGCCATACTCCAGCAGGAAGAACGCCATGCCGGACACCCCGTGCGCAAAGCCGGGCAAGGTTTCGCCGGACATGCCGTCTACGCCGTCGGGCATGGTCCACGAACCGTCCTGCGCCTGGGTGTCGAGCAGGTAGCGCGCGCAGCGGTGCGCCATGGCCAGCGGCGCGTCCCGGCCCAGGCTGCGCGCGCACATCATGGCTGCCAGGCCCTGGCCGGCGGCGCCATGGGTGATGTCGGGCCAGGCAATGGGCGCGGCGAACACGCGGTCCATCCAGTCGTGCAGGCCTTGCGATTGCGGGAGCAGGCCGGCCTGGACCGCCTCGGCCAGTGCGACCGCCGCGCCGGCGTCGCCGAAGTGCAGGCCGGGCATGCCGCTGTCCCCCGTCGGCGCCTCGGACAGCAGCCACTCGGCCGCCCGGGCGAGCGCCGCTGCGGCTGTACCGCCCGCCAATCCCGTGCGGTACAGCCGCGAGAGGACGTAGACCACGCCCGACACTCCGCGGTTGGCGCCGCGCCGCAACTCGTACGAAGGGGCGCTGTCGCCGCTCGAGGCATTCGCGATGGCGGCCGACAGCCACAGGCCCGAGGCGCGGTCGCAGTGCGTATGCCCGGTCAAACCACGTCCGGCGCGCCGTGCCCAGGCGTCGAAGTCGATGCCGCCGGACGCCTGGCGCGGCGGACCGGCCGGCAGCGGCGCCCCGTCGCGCAGGCTCGCCTCGAAGGCCGCAAGTTGGGTCCGCATCTCGGCCAGCGCGGGCCGGGCGCCAGGGTCGTCGGCAAGGCCGGCCAGCACCACGCCGATCAGCGCCTCCGGCACCGAGGCGGCAAGATAGCCGATATTGCTGGCGCGCGCCGCGCCGCGCGCATACAAGGTGCGGCGCGGATCGATCCCGGTCAAGGTGAACAGCACCAGCGCGGCAACGGCGTGGATGTCCTGCGCGAACGCCGGCGCCGCGCCCGCCTCCTGCTCGGGCGCCATGAAGCCCGGCGTTCCCTTGCCGAACACGGGCGCCAGATCGGCGACATGCTGCCCGAGTTCCAGATCGAGCAAATAGGTTTGTCCATCGTCGCCGAGCCAGACATTCGACACGCTCAGGTCGCGGTGCACGAAGCCGGCGCCGTGCAGGCGTTCGACGGCGTCGACCAGCTGACGCAAGGCGCCCAGCAGGCGCAGCCTGGCGTCGCGCCCCGCCGCATGCCAGGGACCGTTGCCCAACGCTGTTTGCACCGCCTGTTCCAGGTCGACGCCCGCCAGGAAGGTCATCGGCAGATAACCGTTGCCGTCGATCTCGAAGTACGGGTCGCACGCGGGCACCGGCGCCACGCCCTTGAGCGTGGCGTGGATCGCGCCCTGGCGTTGCAGCCGCACCCGGATGTCGCGCCCGTGGATATCCGACAAACAATGCTTGCGCCCTTCCTTGATGACCCGTCCGGCCACGCTGTGCTGCGAGCGCGCCGCGATCGCCAGGTAGACGTTGCCCTTGGCGTGGCGCTTGATGATATCGACCAGCACATAGCCGGGCCCGAACATGGCCGGGCCGCGCGTTTCGACGCTCACCGCGCTCGTTGCCGGCGCCGCCGCCGGAGGGTCGAACGGGCAACTCACGAAGGCCGGCGGCACGAAGGGCTGGGTATAGGCGTCGGGGATGAGTTCGCCCTTTGCGCCACGGATGTAGAGGCGGTGCTGGCCGAGCAGATCGCGTTCGACGATCGTGTTGAAGCCGCCATAACGCGCATACACGAGGTTGCCCAAGGCCATGTCCGACGTGATCACGGGGCCGTTGAAGCCCTGTGTCGCGATGACCAGCCGGGCGGCGAGCGCGGCGGCGCCGGCATCGTTTTCCGGGTAGATCGTGCAAAACTTGCCAACCTGGGTAGCGCCCAGGCTGCCTTCGTTAAGCAGTCCCAGGATGGTGCTGTCGCGAGCGATCTTGAACGGCACTCTGGCGTCGCGCAAGAGCGGAATCAGAACGGCGAGCAGGGCGTGGGCCTCGGCGGGCACGCTCGAAATGTGCAGCTTCCAGCCTTGCACACGGGTGGTTTGAGCGACCATCAGCCACACGCCGCTCTGTGCAGGGGGCAAACCCGCATGGCGCAGGTGGTCGAGATAGGAGGGTTGGGTCGGCAGCGTGCCGTCGTTGGTCGGGTTCACGTAGGGGCTCATTTCCAAACGGTGGAGGCATCGTTCCGGGCGTGCTTGATGCGCCGGACGGGCCCACGGTTGAAGAAGGCCATACCAGGCACGCCGGAAACGGCGTTGGCGGCATGGCCGCAGCTGTTGATATCGGTGTTCCCACAATGAAAATCTTGTGGGTGGTCGCGTAACTGCGCGATCAATCGGGCGAAGCAAGCATCGTCCATGGCATCGCTCTGTCAAGACAGAAAAATGATCGAAAGCGATGCGACGGGCCAGCAGAACCGGCCACATCGCATCGCACGCGCGCCTACATGCCGCTCACGATGCCGGGCGGCGCGGCGCGGCAATGGCGTCCGGGCCGGCCCTGGAAACCGCTTGCCGCCCGGCCGGCCACTACCGGATCCCCGTCATGCCGCCCAGCGCCGGATTGATCCGGCTGGCGAGGGTGTCGAAGACGCCTGTCGTGTGGCCGCAGCTCTGGCCGCCGCAGGTGTAGCTGCAGCTGTCGGTACAGGTATGGCCGCAGCGCGCCAGCAATTGCAGGGCGGCCGAGGGGAAGCCTGCCGCCGGAGCGGTTGCCGCCGGGGCAGTCACGCCCGGATCGAGCGTCTCCAGGGCGCGCGTGGCCGGATTGACCAGGCTGGCGAGGGTGTCGAAAATGCCGGTCGTGTGGCCGCAGCTCTGGCCGCCGCAGGTGTAGTTGCAGCTGTCGGTGCAGGTATGGCCGCAGCGCGCCAGCAATTGCAGGGCGGCCGAGGGGAAGCCTGCCGCCGGAGCGGTTGCCGCCGGGGCGGTCACGCCCGGATCGTGCGGCG
>NZ_WHJI01000199.1:0-458 GCF_011682155.1 Massilia sp. CCM 8734 | reverse complement strand
CGGCGTGGATTGAGAAGCCGGCGTTATTAAATGCCGAAACTGAGTGAAACAGTCCGCTCCATGCAGCCTGTTGCCATTCGAGGCCGTAACCAACACGGAACCGTAACATCAGAACTAGCGCAACAATTAGCTCACACGCAACCGTCACGGTTAGCACGAGCTTAGCCACATTGGCCACATCGCCCAGTCCCAACGAATGAGTTTCTGTTTGAGTGATAAGTTTCAGCCGCAGCCGAGGCGACCGATTCACCATGAGACCTAGCAGAGTCGCGCCGGTCATCATGCCAAAGCCGCCCACTTGAAAGAGCAGCATAATGATGCCCTGACCTGCAGAAGACCAATATGTACCGGTGTCAACGACGGCAAGTCCGGTAACACATACCGCTGAAACTGAAGTGAAGAGCGCAGTGAGGAAGGGTGCTGACCCAGGCGCGAGTCGAGCAAAGGGCATCATCAGA
>NZ_WHJI01000198.1:0-467 GCF_011682155.1 Massilia sp. CCM 8734 | reverse complement strand
GCTGAAAGCATATAAGCGCGAAACCCACCACAAGATGAGATTTCTTTTAAGGATCGTGGAAGATGACCACGTTGATAGGCTATAGATGTAAAGGCAGTAATGTCATAGTCGAGTAGTACTAATAATCCGTAAGCTTATGTACACCCTTTTCCTCCCCGCCCCGGCGGGGAGGAAGAAACTTTCTAAACTAAAAAACTTTCTTTATCTCAGTATGTTAAGATATTATTGCAATTAAAAATTTTGAATTAAAAATTAAAAGTTGCAAACCGATTGCCCAAAGCAATTATAACTTCTTAAGGTGGTTATTGCGGCGGGGCTCACCTCTTCCCATCCCGAACAGAGTAGTTAAGCCCGCCTGCGCAGATGGTACTGCAGTTATGTGGGAGAGTATGTCGTCGCCTTTCTTTTTAAAATCCTCATCATGTATTTGATGGGGATTTTTTTGTTTTATATTGAGTCGTGGAATT
>NZ_WHJI01000197.1:0-478 GCF_011682155.1 Massilia sp. CCM 8734 | reverse complement strand
CGGCGTGGATTGAGAAGCCGGCGTTATTAAATGCCGAAACTGAGTGAAACAGTCCGCTCCATGCAGCCTGTTGCCATTCGAGGCCGTAACCAACACGGAACCGTAACATCAGAACTAGCGCAACAATCAGCTCACACGCAACCGTCACGGTTAGCACGAGCTTAGCCACATTGGCCACATCGCCCAGTCCCAACGAATGAGTTTCTGTTTGAGTGATAAGTTTCAGCCGCAGCCGAGGCGATCGATTCACCATGAGACCTAGCCTGAATGTTTCATAAACTGCCACCGCAGTGCCGGTTCGGCGATACATGAGCTCCTCAGTGACGATCACGATGTCGCGGGCAATAGCCCCCCTACCCGATTGAACGGGGCATCGAATGGCGCAGTATGCGGTTGAAGGTTGGCGGGTTGGTGGTCAGTTCTCGGCAGACCGGACGTGGCTTGCTCAGGACGAGTTGAGGGACCTGGCCGGTGTCGA
>NZ_WHJI01000196.1:0-493 GCF_011682155.1 Massilia sp. CCM 8734 | reverse complement strand
CGCTCACGCAGCGCGGCCGACAGCTCCGCTGGCGCACCCTCCTCTGCAGCGATATCGGCGTGCCATTCAAGGCTTCTGGCGTTCATCATCGGGACGAGCGTGGGCGCTCCTTCGGCGTCAAAGAACACAAAGCCGTGGGGATTGGTAAAAAGATAGTATTCAACGAATCCGTAGCGATCGCACAGGCCCTGGACCATGGCGGCCGCAGCCGGGTCGCGCAAAAATCCAAACTCGTGGGCGCCCAGCTGACCAGCCTGGCTGCGTGATTGATCGAGGAAGTAGGTGTTCTGCAAAGCATCGATCGCCGCCTCCAGCTGATCGAGCGCGTCGGGGTCCTGCTTTCGGATAAATCGATGGATGAGGCCGCGATTAAAGGCCGCCACGGCAAAGCTCGCGTCGGCGCGCGCAGTGAACATGATTTTCTTACAGGGCAGATCGGCGGCCGCCTCGCAAAACTCCAGCCCATCCATGTCCGGCATCGCGTAATCGATCA
>NZ_WHJI01000195.1:0-518 GCF_011682155.1 Massilia sp. CCM 8734 | reverse complement strand
GGGCTGGGGAAGATGGCCCTTGCCGATCTGGAAGCGCAGCGCTATGAGCACTTGGCATCAGTGAAGGATGAGAATGCCGCACTGGCTGAGGCGATTGACTTTAGCGGGACGATGTCGCAGGCGTACCGTGACCAAGCCGCAGCGTTGCGGGAGCGCGCAGAGGCGACACGGGCAGGCGCAGCCAAGGAAATCGAGTTCGACGCCGCGCCTGCCAAGGAATTGCTCGACATTCTGACGGCTATCGACAATGCCACGAAATCGGCCGCTGCCGGCATGGCGGATAGCTTCGGGAAAGTGGGCTCTGCCATCGGCGGCCTGACGACCGCGCTGTCCGGATATGCGGTGCAGCAGCAGGCCATCGTGGCCCAGCTTGCTGCGATCAAAAACGACCCGAAGTCTGGCCCGGAAAAGATTGCCCAGGCCGAGATCGCTGCATCGCGGGCCAGTGCACAGGCAAAAGTAAAAAGCTATGGCGACATGGCCGGCGCCGCAAAGGGGTTCTTCAAGGAGAATACGAC
>NZ_WHJI01000194.1:0-519 GCF_011682155.1 Massilia sp. CCM 8734 | reverse complement strand
GCTTCCGATCTGAGGAATATTGGACAATGGGCGCAAGCCTGATCCAGCCATGCCGCGTGCAGGATGACGGTCCTATGGATTGTAAACTGCTTTTGTACAGGAAGAAACACTGGTTCGTGAACCAGCTTGACGGTACTGTAAGAATAAGGATCGGCTAACTCCGTGCCAGCAGCCGCGGTAATACGGAGGATCCAAGCGTTATCCGGAATCATTGGGTTTAAAGGGTCCGTAGGCGGTTTAGTAAGTCAGTGGTGAAAGCCCATCGCTCAACGGTGGAACGGCCATTGATACTGCTGAACTTGAATTATTAGGAAGTAACTAGAATATGTAGTGTAGCGGTGAAATGCTTAGAGATTACATGGAATACCAATTGCGAAGGCAGGTTACTACTAATGGATTGACGCTGATGGACGAAAGCGTGGGTAGCGAACAGGATTAGATACCCTGGTAGTCCACGCCGTAAACGATGGATACTAGCTGTTGGAAGCAATTTCAGTGGCTAAGCGAAAGTGATAAGTA
>NZ_WHJI01000193.1:0-530 GCF_011682155.1 Massilia sp. CCM 8734 | reverse complement strand
GGGACGGTCCATATTTCGCCGCTTTCTCGGCCAATAGCTCGCTATTGGCACTGCGAAATCGTCAAAATCTGGCCTCGCCCAGCTATTTTTTCGCTTCGACTCCCCAAGTCCGACAGGCTGCTAGCGCTGCGAACAATACCGATAACTGAAGCGCCGTCATTCTCTGATGCCCTTGAGTCAAGCGGATTTTTAGCCACTAACCTACATACCGTCATTCCCGCGCAGGCGGGAATCCAAGGCACGGTCGCTCAGCTAAGATGCCTTGGATTCCCGCCTGCGCGCTACAGCTACACAATGCCCACATCTTTGAAACATTCAATAGAATCAAACACTTACAGCAGCTTCCAACAATGCAACTGCATTCTAAGTGCTTGATCTAGAAGCGAATTTCAAAAATGTGGGCCTAGCCTGAATGTTTCATGAACTGCCAGTGCGTTGCTGGCTGGACGATACGAAACCTCGTCGGCAGTGTTTTCGATGGTCGCGGGTAATGGATGCCCTACCCGATTGAACGGGACATCGAATGGCGC
>NZ_WHJI01000192.1:0-532 GCF_011682155.1 Massilia sp. CCM 8734 | reverse complement strand
ATTAGTTGATTTTCATAGATTTGTAAAATCTATTTTCCGAAAGTCATCAGGAGGAAAAAAATTATAAAATCTTAGAACAATGAAAGCTGTTTTTTTAACATTTTTATTTTTAACGTTTGCCTGTTCAACTTGTTACTCGCAATTGAGTTCAGATAAAATATTCGAAAGTTTTAAACAGGGAGAACGCACCAACTGTTCTTCGATTGCTTTTATTAAGGCCGCTTTAAATATTTACGGACTGGATAATCTTTTTACAGCCGAAAAAACAGCCGACAGTTTACATTATATCACCTTAAAAAACCACGCCTCCTTTCAACTGAAAAAAGAGGAACTGGAGAAAGCTCAATTTTCTGCCGGTTTTGTATTTATCAAAACGAATGAAGAAAGCAAAAGAATAAAAGACTACGCTATACTGACCTATGCCGTGATGGCGAAATACAAACAAATTATCGACAGGGCGTCGACTTTTGACAAGGCCTTGGAGGATTTGGAAGATGGTGAAGTATATACCCCTACCATTTATAAATATTTG
>NZ_WHJI01000191.1:0-532 GCF_011682155.1 Massilia sp. CCM 8734 | reverse complement strand
CTGGTAGATTCAATTGAGCGGCGCTTTGGGTGGACATGGTATTAATCTGCTAACAATAATGTTACAACATGGAAACTGTAGTGACACTGTGCCAGAGCGTAGGGTTCATGGCAACCGAAGTTAACTATCACCTTTCGCCGAAGTAATAATTTACGTTTGACAGTAAACTATCAGCTGTAAGTTGGAGCAGCACATCAAATTGTGCGGCTGCCAACTATTACATTTTGTCAATTTTTATTGCCCGCAGACTGGCATCGCTCACTGCGGAGAAGGGAAGGCCTTTGTGAAGTAGCGCCTGCCGAAGCGGCCAGGCCCTGGGACGCGGCCCTCAACTTTGCCCAATAGCTAAGATTAACAATCTGCGCTACACTTGCCACCGCTTATTGCAATGCGGAATTAAATGGCTTGTAGCACCCCGTTTCCCGAAGTGAGAATGACCACGGCCCAGCTGCGCGCGGTCGCGCACCTTGCCACGCTCATACAGGCCGACGACACCTTGCTGCGCGAGATCCGGCGCATCGTGCCCGCCAAG
>NZ_WHJI01000190.1:0-537 GCF_011682155.1 Massilia sp. CCM 8734 | reverse complement strand
GTCTTGATGGTGTTTTGTACTTATTAGGATATCACGACAGGTATATTGATATGATGTAATAAAACGACTGTCAACCTGAGCGAAGTCGAAGGCTTATGAAACGAAAAGAACTTCAACTTCGCCTGAGAGAAATTTATAATAAAAAGAAAAACCTTAGTTCAGAACCTGAATTAAGGTTTTTTTATGGGCATGACCCGCAGAAAAAGCGGGTCGGGCTATCCGTTCCAATCTTTTTTGCTCCCGAATCCTCGGGACAAAAAAGGATTTCCACTGCTATCCCTCATGCGATCAGTATCTATTACAGCTTTCGTTTCATTTCGACGAAGGAGAAATCTATGTTGTTATTAGCAGAAAATGATTTAATTTATCTCAAAAGTAAAATCTACTTTTGTTCTAACATGATATCCTTCGTGTTCACCACAGAGCCATTTAGGAGATTTTTCTAGTACTTTCTTGAGTATTTTTCCTGTTTTGATTCCATCATCTTTTATAATCTTAATAGTAGTTATTGAACCATCCATTTCAACAATAAAAGTA
>NZ_WHJI01000018.1:0-144161 GCF_011682155.1 Massilia sp. CCM 8734 | reverse complement strand
GAGTCGAAGCGAAAAAATAGCTGGGCGAGGCCAGATTTTGACGATTTCGCAG
The DNA here is from genome assembly GCF_011682155.1 of Massilia sp. CCM 8734. Lineage (NCBI taxonomy): Bacteria > Pseudomonadati > Pseudomonadota > Betaproteobacteria > Burkholderiales > Oxalobacteraceae > Massilia > Massilia sp. CCM 8734. Next base: position 144,109 of record NZ_WHJI01000018.1, on the reverse strand, counting down.
TGCCAATAGCGAGCTATTGGCCGAGAAAGCGGCGAAATATGGGCCGTCCCAGGTATTTTTTCGCTTCGACTCCCCAAGTCCGACAGGCTGCTAGCCTGACAACGCTGAATCGGTGAGGGAAGGAGCATTCCTACATCGGTTCTGCGATAACGCCTATTCAAGCGCGCAAGCAGCTCGTCTAACATGAAAGGTCTGGCAAGGCCGGCGCATCGGCATGGCGCGCCGGTTGCGCCCTTTCATCTTCATCGACAATCAGGAGGAAACCATGTTGAACCGTATTCTTGGCTTGGTGGCGGTCGCGGTCGGCGGCACCTTGTTGGCCAAAAAAATGCAAAACTCGGGCGGCAAGGGCAGTCAATCCCGTGTCAGTATCGACGTCGATCTTCCCGTGCGGACCGTGTACGACCAGTTCACCCAGTTCGAGCAATTTCCGCAGTTTATGGAAAGCGTGCACGAGGTGCGCCAGCTCGACGACAAGCGCCTGCACTGGAAGGCGGACGTGTTCGGCAAGGTCATCGAGTGGGATGCCGAAATCACCGAGCAGGTTCCGGACAAAAAAATCGCCTGGCACAGCATCTCGGGCACGCCGAACGGCGGCGAGGTGACGTTCGAGGCCTTGTCCGATTCGCGCACCAAAGTCACCCTGGAGCTCAATTACGAACCGCAGGATGCGGTGGAAACCATGGGCGACATGGTCGGCGCCGTGCGCATGCAGGCACGCTCGAACCTGCAGCGCTTCAAGAACTTGCTGGAGAAGCGCGGCAGCGAAACCGGCGCCTGGCGCGGCGCCATCGGCAAAGAGAGCGGGGCGGCGCCCATGCACTGAGCGGCCGGGCCGGCGCCTACCCGGTCGCGAAGGACGCGTACACGTTCCACTGCGGATCGAGATAGGCCATGCACTGGACCTGGTGCGAGCTCACCTCGGCGCGCAACTGCTCATGAACCGGACCGATGCACTCGCCATTCTTCAGGTAGAACACGAATTCCTTGAACGTGCCGGTGGTGATCGCCAGCGCATGCACCACCGGACCGCCGGCCTGGAGCAGTTCGCGGATACGGTCTTCCAGCCCGCTGATGACCCGGTTTTCTTCCGCATCCGGCAAGCCGCCCGGGTTCGGATGGTTCAAGGCAATCGCGAACCCGACGCGGATGCCAAGTTGCGGGTGCCCGACCCAGCGCCTGGCCGAGTTGTTGATCCGCACCAGCATCGGACCGTCGCCATGGCTTCCTTCGGCAAGGGTCCAGCTGTCATCGAGCTCGTTCAATTGCTCAAGCGGCAAATGGGGGTCGGATGGCATAGAAAATCCTTGTTCGTCATTGGAAACAAGACGCGCCGGCGCATTGCCGGCGCGCCATCCGCTTTACGGGTGGGCCGCGATCACCTGCGCCACCGCCGCCGTCAGGCGCTTACCGTACGGCACATGCAGGAACTCGTTCGGACCGTGCGCATTGCTTTTCGGACCGAGCACGCCGCAGACCATCATCTGCGCTTTCGGGAAGCTCTTTTGCAGCAAACCCATCAGCGGAATGGTGCCGCCTTCGCCCAGGTAGCCGACCGGCGTGCCGAAGTGGCTTTCGCTGGCCGCGTTGACGGCGTTCGACAGCCACGGGCTCAGTTCCGGCGTATTCCAGCCGCTGGCCCCGTACGAACCCGGCGTGCCGTCGGGCACGAAACTCACGCGCGCATTGTAGGGCGCGTTATCTTCCAACAATGCTTTCAGTTGCAGCGCGGCGGCATTGCCGTCGAGCAGTGGCGGGATGCGCAGCGACAGCTTGAACGCGGAGTAGGGCCGCAGTACGTTGCCGGCGTTGGCGAACTCTGGAAAGCCTTCGGCCCCCACCACCGACAGGGTCGGGCGCCAGGTACGGTTCAGGATCGCTTCGAGCGGGTCGGTCGTCACCGGCAGCACCGAGCCGCCGTCCGCGCCGCAGGCCCACGGCATGCGCTTGTAGACTTCTTCCTTGAGGATGGCGGCGGTCGCTTTCGCTTCTTCGATGCGCACGTGCGGAATCTCGCAATGAAAGCTTTGCGGCAGCAGGCGCCCGGTTTTCGCGTCTTCCAGGCGGTCGAGCAGGTGGCGCAGGATGCGGAAACTCGACGGCACCACGCCCGAATGCGCACCCGAGTGGATGCCTTCGGTCAGCACTTCGACCTTCAAGGTGCCCGAGACCATGCCGCGCAGCGAGGTGGTCAGCCACAGCTGGTCGTAGTTGCCCGCGCCCGAGTCCAGGCACACCACCAGCGACACCTGGCCCAGGCGCTCGCCCAGCATGTCGAGGTAGGGCGGCAGATCGTAGGAGCCGCTTTCTTCGCAGGTTTCGATCAGGCCCACGCAGCGCGGACGCGCAATGTTCTGGCGGTCGAGCGCCATCAGGGCGGTCAGCGAGGCATACACCGCGTAACCGTCGTCGGCGCCGCCGCGTCCGTACAGCTTGCCGTTTTCGTATTTGGGCGTCCATGGTCCCAGGTCGCCGCGCCAGCCGTCGAATTCGGGCTGCTTGTCGAGGTGGCCGTAGATCAACACGGTGTCGTTCGAGTCCGGTTTGGTGGCCGGCACTTCGAAGAAAATGACGGGCGAGCGTCCGGGTGCACGCAGCACTTCGAGTTTCAGGCCGGGGATTTTCTTGCTCTTGATCCACTCCTCGGCATCGCGCACGACCCGGTCGAGATAGCCGTTGGCTTCCCAGTTGGCATCGAAAGCGGGGCTTTTGGCGGGCACGGCGATGTACTGCACCAGGGCCGGAACGATTTCTTCATCCCACACGCGGTCGGCGTACGCCGCGAGTTCGCTTGGGGAGAGCGTGTCGCCGGCAGGCGACGTCACTGGATGGGTCATGGGATTCTCGCTGTTGAATGAATATTGTATTTTACTGTAGCACTTTGCTTCATGTAACGCGGCTTGTCGACAGGCGCCGGCGGATCGGCGAAGATGGGCATCCTCAACTAAGGGATAACACGATGACGAGCGACTCATCGGCCATGGCCGGCCGCTTAAGCGTTTCCGACCTGATCGCGGCCTTCCGCCAGCCACGCGGCTACCGCGCGGCCTGGGCGCAGCTCGGGCTGTTCCTGCGCCAGGCGCCGGTCGACGAGATTGAATCCTTCGCCGACCAGGCACTGCTGGCGCTGCCGGACGAGGCCAGCATGATCGACAGCGTGCTGTGCGTAATGTCGGCGCCGGCACTGGCGCGCTTGGCCGCAAGCGCGATCGACCTGATGGAACGGGACCAGCCGTCCGAGATGTGTGAAGCAGTACTGCAAGCGGCCAGCCTGCAAATCGCACCGGCATTGCAGCCGCGGCTTGGCCGCCTGTTCGCGCTGGCGCCGAACCAGGGCAGCTACGCCGAAAATTGGCCATGGCGCGCCGCGCGGGACGAGGACATCGCTTTCCTGCGCGAGCAGCTCGCCGGTGACGATCCGCACGCGCGCCTCAAGGCCTGGCGCTGCCTGCTCGAGACGCGCCAGCAAGCGGCGATGGCCGCAGCGGTGGCGGCCTATCCATCGCTGGCGCTGGCGCAACCGCTACTGGCCTACCTGCGCGAGGTCGACCACGACGGCCCCGGACAGCCTTTGTGCGGCACGGCGTGTTCGCACCTGGTTTTTCCCGAAAACTATTTGTCCGACGGCGGCGGCAAGGCCGGGCCGGGCCCGGCTCACCCGAGCTGGACGCTGACTGCCGGCGCCGGCAGCTATCGCTTCGGCGGCGCCGGCAGCGGCGCCTGCGGCCTGTGCGGCGGCCGCTTGCATCACCTGATCACGCTGCCCGCAGCGCACCTGTTTGAGGCTGACGCTGGCGCTGGCGCCGCCGCCGGGGCTGACGTCTCGCTGGAAGTGTGCCTGTCCTGCCTGGGCTGGGAGCGTGACGTCCTGTTCTACCGGCATGGCGACGATGGTCTTCCCGGCGCGCTCGAGCAGGGCGCGCTGACGCCACGCTTTCCCGCGCACGCGCTCGCGCCCGCCGAGGTGCGGCTGGCGTCCACGCCGCCGCGCTGGCGCTGGCAGGGCTGGGGCCCGGCCAACGGCGCGGAAAACCTGCACCGGGTCGGCGGCCATCCGACCTGGGTGCAGTCGGCCGACTATCCCGACTGTCCGGCGTGCGCGAAGACCATGCACTTCGCCATGCAGCTCGATTCGCAACTGCCCACGACGAAGGGCGACGCCTGGGATTGGGGTAGCGGCGGTGTTTGCTACGTCTTGCGCTGCGCCCCGTGCAGGATCAGCGGCTTCTTATGGCAATGCACGTAAGCAAGCATAGCGGCAGAGAACAAAACAAGGGAGAAGCAATATGAGCGACAACGCATTTCTGGACGGGCGCCGTTTGAGCGCGCGCGACGTGATACAGGCATTCCTGGACGAGGGGCATGATGCCGGGGTGTCGCAGCTGAGGATATTGCTGCGCGATGGGTGCGGCGACGAGGTCGATGAACTCGCCGGCGACGCGCTGCTGGCCTGGCCCCCCAGGGCAAGGAACCTGATCGACAAGCTGCTGTGCGTGGTGTCGGAAGCCGCCCTGGCCCGCCTGGCCGCGCGCACCGTCGACGTGCTGGAACAGGCGCCGCCGCCGGACATGCGCGAGCTGTGCGACCTGATCATCGAGGCGGCCAGCCTGCAGATCGGTCCCGCGCTGCAAGCGCAGCTTGGCCGCCTGTTCGCGCTGGCGCCGAACCGGGGCCATACATGCGAAGACTGGCCCTGGCGCGCCGCGCAGGCGGAGGACGTCGCCTTCCTGGCCGACCAGCTGGTGACGCAAGACCCGAAGCAGCGCCGCAAGGCATTCGACTGTTTGCTGGAAACGCGCCGGCCCGACGCGCTGGCGCTCGCGATCGACGCCTATCCCACGATGGCCTTGCCGTACCCGCTGCCCCAGTTACTGCGCAGCGTCGATCACGACGGCCCCGGCCAGCCGCTGTATCCCGGCAATTGCGCGCATCTGATCTTCCCGCCAGATTACATCGAGGAGGGCAGCGCCGATCCCGCACCGGGCGCGCAGCACCCGAGCTGGACCCTGCCAGGCGACGGCGCCCTGCATCGCTTCGGTGGCGTGGGCAGCGGCACGTGCGGACTGTGCGCAGGCCGGCTGCATCATCTGGTGACCTTGCCCGAACACGCCATTTTTGGCATGCATGGCGCGGACGCGTCCGCACTGTCGCTGGAAGTGTGCCTGTCCTGCCTGGGCTGGGAGCGCGGCATGCTGTTCTACCGCCATGACCACAATGGCCTTGCGCATGCGCTCGACCACGGCGCGGTGATTCCACAATTTCCCGCCAATCCGCTGGCGCCGACCGAGGTGCGGCTGGCGCCCACCCCGGCGCGCTGGACATGGCAGAGCTGGGGTGGGGGGAACCTGCACCGCGTCGGCGGCCCTCCTGTCTGGATCCAGCATGCCGACTATCCCGATTGCCCGGCGTGCGCCCGCACCATGCGTTTTGCCATGCAGCTCAATTCCTACCTGCCGACGACGGACGAGACCGAATGGTGGTTGTGGGGCAGCGGCGGCATAGGCTATGTCTTCCAGTGCCATCCGTGCAGGACGATCGGCTACTTCTGGCAATGCACCTGAATCGCTGCGGACGAGCGGGAATGCCGCGTTGGCGATTCCGGCGTATTATTTGAAAGTTAAGATCTGAAAATCAAGCAAACAGCAAGCATCACCTCGTTACACCCCACCTACCAAGGAGAAAAGCATGGCTGGAAAGAAGATTTTGTTTTTGACGGGCGATTTTGCGGAAGATTACGAAACCATGGTGCCGTTCCAGGCGCTGCAGATGGTGGGGCACACGGTGCATGCGGTCTGTCCGGGCAAGAAGGCCGGCGACAAGATCAAGACCGCCATCCACGATTTCGAAGGCGACCAGACCTACACCGAAAAACCGGGCCATCTGTTCGCGCTCAATGCCAGTTTCGATGAGGCCGAGGCGGGCAATTACGACGCCCTGATGATCGCCGGCGGCCGCGCGCCCGAATACCTGCGCCTGGACGAACGGGTCATCGCGCTGGTGCGCCAGTTCGCGCAAGCGAACAAGCCGATCGCCGCCGTCTGCCATGGCGCGCAATTGCTGGCCGCCGCCGATGTGATTCGCGGCAAGCGCATTTCGGCCTACCCGGCGTGCTCGCCGGAAGTGCGCATGGCCGGCGGCGAGTATGCGCAGATCGAGGTCGATCAGGCTGTGACGGATGGCAATTTCGTCACGGCGCCGGCGTGGCCCGCGCATCCGCAATGGCTGGCTCAATTCCTCGTGTTGCTGGGCACGGAAATCAAGCTGTAAGCTGTGGCGCCGGCGGCGCTTGGGTGGGATTGATCCACCCGCGCCGCTGCAGGTGACAGACGCTGCTGCACAGCAGTGCCTGTATCAGCAGGTTAACGAAAGGCACCAGCATCAGCACGCACAGGATCAGGCCCAGCATGGTGATGGCGGGGCCTTGGGCATGCATCAGCGCGCGCCGCTGTTGCGGGTCGAGCACGCCTTCGGCGGCAAGCAAGTACATCAGCCGCACGTTGAACTCGAGTACGAAGCGCAAGACTATGTACAGCGACCACACGGGAACGAGCAGGGACAGCATGAGCTTGAGGATCTTGCGCGTCCATTGCCATGCGGACAGGGGCGGCAGCGCGGGCAAGGGCCTCGGTTGCCACCCGGTATAACGCGTGTGGGCGACCCGCTGGGCGCGCCGCAGCAACAGCCAGCGCAGGGGCAGGCAGACCGTGGTCAGGTTGGCGAAGGCGAACAGCAGCACATAAAAGAAGCCCGCCATGGCCAGTGCGGCAAGGAGAAACTGCAGGAATAGTCCGAGGTCCATGACGAATTTGACCAGGTCGCGCAGCAAACGCGCGATGTCGCCCATGATATGGGCGTAGCCCTTGCCTTGCCCGCCACCCCCGCCGCTCCCCATGCCCAGGCCGCCGTCCAGCAGGGTCAGCCCGCCGAACAGGGCGAACACGCCGGCCCGCCCCGCCAGCTTGAAGAAAAACGCATGGTAGTGGTAGTACAGCCAGAGACACAGCAAGGTCGGCGCCGGGCACCACAGCGATGCGCGCCACCACAGGCCGGCGTGGCGCGCGTCGCGCAAGCCCATCCCGATGCACGCGACTGCTTCGCGCAAGCCAGCCGACCAGCGCCGATACGCCTGTTTCCACATGGATTGTCCGAAATCGAGAAACCGCGAGTATAGGTTACCGGGGAGGCGGCGACCGCCCGAGCGTCAGAAGGTGAACGATTTGACCAGGGTCAGCTCACCGATGCTGCGCATCGGCAGCACGAACTCTTCGCGTTTTTCGCGCGGGGTGTTTTCGTTGTACACCAAGGTCACGCGCGCGGTGATCATTTCCATCTGGCGCTTGGTTTCGTCGAAGTGATAGCCGTTCGCGCCCAGCTTGCCCCAGTAATTGATGTACACGTGGTAATTGCCGCGCAAGGGCGCCGTCATGGTATACATCTCGGGACCGGGGCCGTCCACGCTGTCGACGTCCAGGCCGCCGCCATTGGTCAGCACCGGGTGGCCGAAGTAGGCATGCTGGCCGTCCGGCGTGACGATGTGCAGGTCGATCTCGGCTTCGGTGTCGTCCCAGGCGCAGATCACGCGCAGGCCGGGCAGGGGGCGGCCCGAGTTGGTTTCGTAGAACTGCACGCGCCTGAGCGATTTGCCTTGCGGCGATTTGACTTCGACGCTGTTCGAGCCGGCGCCGAACAGGTAGGGGCGCGCGTAGTGGCCCTGCTCGTCGGTCAGCAGGCGCAGCGGATTGCCGTTGACAACCAACTGGTGCGGCGCGCGCTTGCCGGCCGCTGCCGCGATATGGCCCTTGATCATGCTGCGCTTGCTCTGCGCGCCTCGGTCGATCGGGGAATTGGGGTAGGCCACGGTGGCTTGCTCGCTCTTGTCGACCAGGCCCGAGCGGTTCCATCCGCCGGACGGCGAGGCGATTTCGGTGGCCATCGCGGGTGTCAGGGCTAGCAGCCTGTCGGACTTGGGATCGTCGGCTGCAAAAATACCTGGGACGGTCCATATTTCGCCGCTTTCTCGGCCAATAGCTCGCTATTGGCACTGCGAAATCGTCAAAATCTGGCCTCGCCCAGCTATTTTTTCGCTTCGACTCCCCAAGTCCGACAGGCTGCCAGGGCCAGGAGGCACAGCGTCCAGGTTGGTTTCATCAATCTCTCCATGCAGGTGGCGTGATTGTAACCGCTCGCTATTCATTTCGATATTGCCTTTGTTTTATTGTTAATTGAAGCGTAAGATCGAATGTAAGACAGCGCGATCCGCGCCATATCGTCATGCAGGCAAGAGGCTGATCCATCAGCCCGGCGTTACTCAGGGTTAGGGTAGGAAATGACACTCACACCAATCACTGGAGAGCATGTACATGAATATCAATCCGTTCGATCTGTCGGTATCCGATTTTGTGGCGCAATCGGCCAAGTGGTGCAAGGAATTCAGTATTCCGGAAGATTATCCATACGATCTGAAGGTGGAGATCGCGGACCGCGTCTTGTTCGATGCCGGCACCGATAAATTCGAGCAGATCGCGGACGAAGCCGAAATCTGGATCGAACAGGAACGTACGCGGCTGGGAGAAGCCTTGCCCACGTTTAGCACGCATGCCGATTACATCGTGCGCACCGAGCAGTGGCGTGACGAATTCAAGATTCCCAAGTTTCTGCCTTACACGGAGCAGGTCCGCATCGCCGATGAAGTGCTGCGCACGCTCGACCGCGCCAAATACGCGGGCATGCTGTCGACGGCCGACGAGTGGAGTCAACAAGAAAGCGCCAATCTCGATGCCGCCCAGCCGTTCGACGGCTGGAAAGAGCAGATCCGGCGCCAGCTGCTCCAGATCCAGAAAGGGAAATACCTGATGATTTATCTGCCGTACGGAGCGAGCAATTTCCGTATCGAGCAGGGCACCTTGACCAGCGTCGACTGGAACAAGGGCACGGTGCTGCTGCATAACACGGTATATAGCCGCGATGAAACCGTGGCGATCGATAACATCCAGAGTATCGACGAGAGCCGCAGCGGTTCGGGCGCGCTCGGGTCGGTGCAAACGGCCGACCTGCGCCTGGTCGGCAGCGACTGGTACCGCGGTAACACCAAGCTGTAAGCGGCAAGAGGCCATCGGCAGGCGATGGCCCCGGCACGCTTTAGCGCGGCGCCCCGGCCGGTATCGCGGCGCTGCCGAATTCATCCGCGCCCAGGTCGATCGCGCCTGCGCTGCGCGCTTGTCCATCGATATCGGCCACGCCGTTGACCGCAATCACGCCCGACGGAAAGTAGCGCGTCCACAGCGGCGAGCTCCAGTTCGTCACGGCTGCCGTCACGGCGCCGGCATTGATGGCGGGCGAGGCGGCCTGGAGCTTGAGGTTGCCGGTCGCTGGCGCCACGAACTTCGGATCGGCAATCACCTTGGCGCCGGGCAGCGAAGAGGCTTGCGAGCTCGTTCCCCACCAGATATTCTTGCCCCACACGTTGTTGCTATGGCCGCTGCCGGAAATTTCGTACGCATCCTCCGCGCTGTTTTCGCCGAAGAAGATGTTATTGCTGAAGCGGCTGTCGGTCACCTTGTACTGGAACAGCAGTTCGGTGCCCCAGCCCTGGTTCTTGTAGAAGGAATTGTTGTGCACCTGGATGCGGCGCGAGGCGCCCGCCGAGGTGGAATACCCGCCCAGCGACAAGCCCGCTTCGCGGTTGTTATAGATGACGTTATTCATCATCAGGATATCCTCGGTGGCCTTGCCTTTGTGCTCGCTGGCGAACTCGAAGCCGATGTCATTTCCCGTGGAAATATTCCGGTCGAAAATGATGTTGCGGCCGCCATCGACGTAAAACCCGCCGGCCGAGCCGACCTTGGCGTACCACGGATTGCTCTTGCTCGAATTGTTCTTCGCCGTATTGCCGCGCACGATGCCGTTGCGGACCCGGTCGTTCTCGCCGCACCCGCCGCATTCGCCCTCGTAACCGATGAAGTCGAAACCGATGTTGTTATTGTCGTGTACGTTGTTCGACAACACTTCGAAGCGGTCCACGTTGCCATTGATGACCAGCGCTTCGCTTGCCTGCAGCACGTTCTGGTACACCTCGTTGCCTTGCACCAGCAGATCGGTGATGCCGCTGGCGTGCGTGCCGAACACAGCCAGTCCGTGCGCGCCGACCGAGCAGGGCTCCTTGCAGGTGCTGGTGTGCTTGATGTTGTGGATCTTGTTGTTGACGATCTGAATGTTCGATCCCTTGCCTTCGACCAGGATGCCGACTGGCGTTGCCGACGCGCCGGTGATGAAGTTGGCGACGTCAAAGCCTTCCACGCGCACGTAGTTCGAATTGGTAATCGTGATCAAGCCTTCGCGGTCGCTCGGCACCAGCCCGGTACCGCTGAGGATGGCGCCGGGGTCGCCCTTGACGGTGATGAAGTTGCCCGCGCTGCCGTTCTTGTCGGCCAGTTTCACTTTTTGCGTGTAGGTGCCGGCCAGCACGCGCACGGTGTCGCCGGCGATCGCCGTGTTGACCGCGTTCTGGATCGACTGTCCGGGACCGACGGTGATGGTGGCGGCGCTGGCTGCGCCGGTGTGGCCGATCATGGCCAGGCAAGTCAGTTGTAGTACGGCGATATGGGCACGCTGCATCAGGCATTCTCCATGTTGGAACCACAAAGTAGGGGCGATTGCAGCCGGACTTGTCGGTTCGTCATGCTATCTGCGCCCATCCTATTTTCGTTAATTCGAAAGAACAAGGACGTTTCGTTTTTTTGCGTTTGGACCTTTTGGAATTCTTTTTTCTTCGGGGAACACCTGGGGTAGCGCGGGAAACGATGCGTGCGGTCGGGCAGGGTGGCCGAGAGCTTCCAAAATCGACTTTCCGTGAATTCAATTTGGCCCCTTGACGAAACGCTCAGCGAACACCTAAGGTCCTGCTCTTCACATATTTGAACCATCGGTCGTCATCATTATCTACGCGCTCGAAATGCTTCGTATCCGGCAACGAGCTATGCATTACCAAGTAGCGCTTTCCAATCATGAAATGGGGCGAGATCATCGAGCAGTCACCGTTAATACCCATCCTGCCGGAGGATTTGCTCCAGAACTCGTCTTCAACATGATCGCTAAAAGTCGTGTCCCAGATTCCAGACAAGTCGCCTTCACCATTAAGCTCAATAGTTGCTCCGGCTTGGCCCTTCAATACTTGCAGCACGCGCAAAGTGTATTTCACTGGTCTCCGCGCATCAGAAGTGGACTTAACTGCCTGTGCGCCTATCACTTCTGCCCATACTATTTGCGTGGCATCATCCACTACAGCAGAATGCGGCCGCGAGAGATTTTGAGGCCGCGAAAAGCACGCGAGCGCCGTTCCGGCGTAAAGTGCAAAGCCACCGAATACCACTATCGATCGCCAGTTCGGTCGTCGAAGGTCGTGCATCTATTCATCCCTCTGTTGTGGCGAGCCGCCACCTAAGACGATGCTCAACGGCTCATGGTTCATATGCTTGGCTCTGCGAAAGTTGTGGGAACGTCGGCGCCGGGCCGAAAGCAGACACCAGGTGCGGCCGTCGTGGGCATGCCGCAAGAAGTACAACAAGCATCCTCAACGTAAAAATCACCGGGTGAGTTCTCCGGATTGAGGGCTGATCACAGCCTTTCGAAGATCTTGAATTCGCCACCACGGACTTCACCGAAATTGACGACGTCTTCTTCCGCCTTCTCGCGCTGCTCGCGTGCCAGTTCGGTACCACTTAACCATAACTTCACCTTCCCGTCAGCGACTGGCTCGACGATTAAGATGAGTAAGTCATTCTCAGCATCGGTTGTTCCATGCGGAGCTTGGAACGCTAAAATTTTCGATGATCCTGGCAGCGCGGGCAACTCGCCCATTGCCTTGGTTTCCGGCGGCAGACGCGCAGCACTGATAGCACCTGCTATCGACGGGAACGCTCCCGAAAACATTCCGACAAAGTACTTATGTTTTGCAGCGATTTGCGGTGTCGGCTCAGTTCGCCCAACTTGAGGGAGAAGCAAGGCACTTGACACAGCAAGTCCAATAAGTTTCTTGGAGTTCATAGTTTATATCTTTTGTGAGTGAGCGTAGGTTTGCTCTTGGCTGCGGATTCAATCAGTCGACGCAACACTCTAACCCAAGTGCGTCAGCAGAGGGAGTGTTGAATATGAAACAAAAGCCTCGGATCTGTTACACGGAAAGTCAAAAGGCGTTGATGTGGGAACGCTGGATGATAGGCGATTGCCTACATCGAGGCGCGCGTTCGCGTACCGAAAGGCAAGGGCGTGTTTCCCGCGTTCTGGCTCAACTCCGGCATCCGCCCCTCGGGCGGCAAGCAGTATTGGGCACTGGAGATCGACATTTTCGAGTTGGTCGTCAACGGCGTCGAAGACAATCCAGGGGGCCTCGAAAAACCGTAGCGAGCGGCGCAAGTTTCGTCCGAGAAGCGCAGCCGTACGAAGGTACGGTGAGCATAGCAGGGCGAAAATTGCGCCGCGCAGTAGGTTTTTCGAGGCCCCCCCAGTTCCACGCTCAAGAACATGCTTCACAGCGGCGTGGCCACGCGCGGTGGATAGATTCCCAGCACCTTGCTCGCGGTCGGGCCGCGCTTCGACACCAAGTGGAGCAATTGTTACGCCCCATGCGACCTGTCCAGCGGCTTTCACACCGTCGGCCTCGAATGGACGCCAACCGACGTGACGGTCTTCGTGGACGGCCAGTTGCTCTACCAGCGTACCTACAGCTCGATCTGCAACGACGACGGCACCGATGCGGCGCCGGCCCACATCCCAATCCGGCTACCCGCTGACCATGCGCCTGCCGCCGGCGAGCGTCAGGCCAGTTCCCTCAGCACGTCGATGAACGCTTTGAGTCCCATCGGAACATTCCGATGGCCGGGATAGTAAAGAAACAGTCCGGGGATCCACGGACACCACTCCTCCATGACGCAGGCCAGCTCGCCGCGCGCCAGATACGGCTGCGCCACGCGGTCCGGTACGTAGGCGATGCCCAGCCCCTGCACGGCCGCTTCGGCCATCAGTTCCAGATGGTCCAGTGTCAGCGCCCCAGGCGTGTCCACCGCGATTTCCTGGCCGTGGCGCGCGAACTCCCAGCGATACGATTTTCCGCTTGGCATGCGCAGGGTGCGCCGCGAGGTAGGCGGGCGAGGCCACCGACAGGGAACGTATATCGCCGCCGAAGCGCACCGCGACCATATCCTGGGGCACGGATTCACCGAGCCGGATGCCGGCGCCGAAACCGGCGGCCACGGTGTCGGTCAGGCGGCCCTCGGTGACCAGGTCGAGCGCCATCTCCGGGTAGCGCGCTAAAAACGTCGGCACAACGGTCCACAGCAACTGGCGCGCCGCCGTTTCGCTGGCGTTAATGCGCAGCACGCCGGTGGAACGATGGCGAAACGCGTTGACTTCCTCCAGCGCCAGGTCGAGCTCGCGCAGCAGCGGTCCCAGCCGTGCGACCAGCCGCTCGCCGGCTTCGGTCGGCGCCACGCTACGCGTGGTGCGGTTCAGCAGGCGCACCCCCATGTTTTGCTCGAGCGTGCGCATCGCGATGCTCGACAGCGTAGGGCAGATGCCGGCGCCGCGCCGCCTGGTACTGGCGCAGGCGCTTACACGCAGATCCCTGCCGCCTTGCTGGCACGCGTGGCCGAGCTGGACGCGCAGAAGGATATTGCCCTGGCGGCCGATACGGCGGCGCGAATGACCTGATTCAGGCGGCGCGGCTGCGCTCGATCAGGGCCGCCTTGTCTCTTACCAGGTTGGCAGGGTGGCCCGATTCAAGCAGGACCTTCAAGTCGCATAAAACGATGCTGAACCCTTCGGTGGTATTGACTGTCTGATCCATCGCGTCGTCACCCTGGAAACCCCGGACCTCGACGCTGACAACCGTCATGTCGCTCTGCAGCTGCGACAAGCGGATGTCGACCAACAGGCCGCTCCCGGTCCACGTGAACCCAATGTGGTGCGGCCGGTCGAATGCAGTCACGTGCACGCCTTCGATGGCGCCCGGCACCATGAATTCCCATTCGACCTGGGCGCCGGGGCTGAGCGCATCGGTGGTGGATGTCAACCAGAAGCGCGTGATGCGCTCAGGTTGAACGAAAGCGTCGAAAGTGTCCGTCGTGCTGCATCGAATCGGCATCGTCGCCCGGGCGACCAGCTCAACCATGGGAATCTCCTTGAATGGAATATGCCTGGTGGGTACGAAGCCATTTTACGCCGCTCGCGCCTGAAAAAGATCAACATCCTGTGCGGGTTGCCGGTCAATGTTCAGACTTGCACGGTTTTCAACAGTTCAGGCTGAAGCCAATCGCTCATGTAACGGCATGCGCGTCCATGACTTGCGCCACCCGCTTGGCTATCGCCTGCGCCAGCAGATGCACATGGTAGCCGTCGACAAAGCCGTGATGCGCCTGCACCGAAAACGGCATCGTCATCGTTTCGCCCGCCGCCGCGCTAAACTTTCCCCAGGCCAGCGAGGGAATGTCGCTATTGCGGTGGCAGAAAACCGGATGCTCGATCGCGCGCATGTCGAACCACGGCATGCAGGTGATATAGATATTATCGCGGGCCTGGCGCGGCATCAGGTCGGCGCTGGTATTGATCAGCGCGCGGCTCGCGCTCGCTTCGCGGCCGGCGCGCACGCTGCGGGCGATGAATTCGCGCAGGTCGGCGCTGCGTGCAAAGCGCGCAAAATTGAGGTTGTTATCGGCGTTAAGCACCGTGAACGAACCGATGAAATCATCGATCTTGATTACCTCATCTTCATGAATGCGATACATGAAATTGTCGATCGTTTCAATTGCCGACAGCACGCAATACAAGAAGAAATGAAACGGCGGCAGTTCGCGCTGCTTGCAAAACGGCCGGAAGTCGGGCAGTTCCAAGGTCAGGCTGATATTCAGGAGGGGATTGTCAAATTGGCGGAATGCCTCATAGCGGTCGCGCCGCAGTTCGAAATTTTTCATGCCAGCAGTGTAACCGATGGTCGTTACCGCCATCAATCCGTGGCATGGGTTTTCCGCAGCCCGGTAATGACGCTCCATCCCGCCGATGCAACCGCCTGTCGCGCGATCGACTATCTTTTCCCGGCGCCGGGGTATTGTGCTTACTCATCCTGCGTTGCAGGCAGTTTCCATCACCGTACGCCCGATCCCGGAGTTTCTTATGCTGTTACAACGAATTGCAGGTATCGCCGCACTGACCCTCGCCAGCGCCGCCTGCGCAGCGGCGGCCCCCGACCAGCTCGACGCCATCGTCAAAGCGGCCATGGCCGGCAGCCAGGTGCCGGCGGTGGGGGCCGTGATTTTGCGCGACGGCGCCATCGCCGCGCAAACGGTGCAGGGCAGGCGCCGCAACGACCAGCCACAGCGCGCCGGCGCCGACGATGTCTGGCTGATCGGTTCGACCGGCAAGGTCATGACCGTGGCCATGATCGCGCGCCTGGCCGAGCGCGGCGTGCTGGCCTGGGACGCGCCGCTGGCGACGATGCTGCCCGAACTGGCCGCCGGCATGCTGCCCGAATACCGCCAGCTCACGCTGCTGCAATTGCTGTCGCATCGGTCCGGCCTGCCGCGCGACCTGCTCGATCTCAAGGGCGCCGAGCACTTCTTCGGCGACACCCGTCCGACCGGGCAGCAACGCCTGGCCTACATCGCCGCGGCGCTCAAGGACAAGCCCGACGTCGCGCCCGGCACCGCCTTCGCCTACAGCAATACCGGCTTCCTGATTGCCGCCGCCATCGCCGAAAAAGCCACCGGCGAGAGCTATGAAGCGCTGATGCGCAAGGAAGTGTTTGCACCGTTGGCGATGCGGGGCGTCGGTTTCGGCAACACGGGCGAGGGCCAGAATCGCGGTCACCAGCATGGCAAGCCGATGTCAAGGATGGTCAAGTTCGACGATGGCGCGCCGGCCATGTTCGCGCCGGCGGGATTTCTGCACATGAGCCTGGCCGACTGGGCGCGTTTCAATCTCGACCAGCTGGCCGGTGGCCAGGGCAAGGGACAACTGCTGACGCCGGCATCCTACAAGCTGATGCAGACCGCGCAGCCGGGCAGTCCGGCCGGCCTGGACTGGGGCGTGCAAGCCTCGGTGGCGGGGCGGGCGGGTCCGGCCCTGGTGCACCAGGGCTCGGACGGCAACTGGCTGGCCATCGCGGTGCTGTTTCCGGAGCAGGGCAGCGGCGCGCTGGTGGTTGCCAACGCCGCCGAAGAGATGGGTGCGGACAAGGTCTTGAACGGCATCTTCGGCAAGCTGTTCCCAACCCTCAGTCCGGCCAGCAAGCGTCCCTGACCGTCTGTCGGGTCCGCCTCACTTCCCAGGTCCACGTCCCGGCCCGGGAGCCGCATATTGGCCAGCATGAAGCGGCGCCCATTGCCCGTCATTTTTCACGCGCCACCTTGACGCGATGCGCCCGGCCAAGCATGTCGTGCGCATTCCTGCGCGCGTTAAACCTGGATCCGCATGCGCCGCGTCATCCGCGCAATCGGGTCGACCATATCCTGCGAGTAGATCAGGCCATGGTCTTCTGGTGAAGCAATCTCAATCTCCAGTTGCGCGACGCCGCACTGGGCGAGCCGGTGTACTGTTTCCGAACTGTCATTGGGGAAATTCAGGCTCTGTTTGTTGAATGCGGGCTGAAAAATGCCGATGAGCGCCTTTTCAAGTGCGTCGATAATCAACTCGAACGACATCGCGGTTTCCGGCTTGCCCGTATCCGACGTCAGGCGGCCGGGTTTGTACAGGATGGCAAACAGCTCGCGGTTGGTCTTCTTATGATTGAACAGGTTCGCAATGGCGCTTTCCGTGCTGTGTCCATTGCCCAGCCGATCCGCGACTTCACGTGCACCGTCCGTGCCCACGGCCTTGCCGATGTATTCGATGTTGAGATTGAAGAGCCCCGCCGGCGTGGCGCGTTGGGTCGCCGGAACGAAGGGGACCAGGTTGTTGGCGAACTTGAACTTTGCTTCCGCGCCATCGAAATGAAAGCGCAGCGCATCCGGCGTGCCGGGCGAGAAATGCGCGATTGATATGCGCTCCGGAAAGCGTAATCCCGCCAGGGTTGGCGTTACCAGCGGCGCCTTGCATTCGACCCGGACAGTTTCTTCCTTGCCATCGTCTTTGGTCACGGCCAGTGTCACATGAAAAACCCCGTTGGCCGGGTCGACATAGTCCAGCGAATCGGCCACGATGCGCTGGCGGTAGGCGGACGCGATGAAGTAAATGTGAAAACCCGAAAAATCGCCATAAAAATGGCAGAGATCGAGGCCCATGTCGAGCAGCGTCTTGTATTCGCCATCGCGCTGCGGCGCCTGCTTTAGCAGCGGTACATGAACCAATGGCATAATCGTCGCCGGACCTGCGTCAAGTTTCAATACCGATTGTTGCATCGTTGTCCTTTCAGCGTGTGTGGCAGCCAGGGCGGCGCGGCCTGTTCGCCGCCGGGCGTCAGGCCATGCGCGCGGCGCCGTCCTCGCGCAGGTCGAAGGTTTCCGTGTGGCCGAATCCCTTCGTGTAGTCGAGCAGGGAGACGGTCAGCGGCGTGATCCGGACGAACAGCATGCCCGGCCACGGCAGGGCGCTGGTGTCGGCCACCACCTGGGCGAAGGCGGGAAACTTCTGAAGCAGGGCCGACGATGCGCGCCGGGCTTCGACCGGTTCGTGAATCATTTCGGCGAGCGCGTCGATCGACATGCCCTGGATCTCGTTCCACGTGCGGTACGGCGCGTTGACCGTCAACGCCACGCGCGGATGGGTGCGCAGGTCGTGCGCCTTGTGGCTGTCGAGCGCAATGGCAACGTACAGCACCAGGCCGTCGGCCGCAAAGCTGACCGTGGACGCGTGCGGCGTGCCGTCGTCGCGGATCGACGCCAGGGTCAGGTCGGCCGCGCTGGAAAGGATGGTGCTGGCAAGCGCTTGCTGCGCAGGGGGAAGTCGGGTCATGGAAATCCTTTCAGTCATTCGTGAAGGCAATCGCCGTCGCGTTGCCGCCATGGCAACACACCTGCCAACCGCGCGCGTTTGCCGCCAGGCGGGGGTCCGGGCGCCCTTTCAAGCCTAGCACACGGCGCCCGGACGGCGCGCACCGCTCGCCCGCGCGGCACATTGTTGTATTCATGCGCCTGGGGTAGGGCCACCGAATAAAACCTGCGCCAAAACCGATAAGCGTCCATACTGCGTCACGCCCAGTTGTAAATGTGCACATAACCACTACTTACTTGGCCATTTGATGGATTCCAGCGACGCGATGCGGCAAAAACTGATCGACGAGGTGCTTGCCGCGCCGTCAGAGGGCGACGTCGCGGGCAATCGCGTTGCCGGCGAAGCGGCCATGGGCGCCTGGGAACGGCTCTCGAATCACCTCAGTCCCCTGATCGGCGAAACCGCGCTGTGCGCCATGGTCGCGCGCGCCAGGCAGCTGACTTTTCCCGATCTGCCCGCCAACCCGGCCAACCGCGACCTGCGTTCGAGCGCGCAGTTGCTCGAGCGCCTGGCCAGCGAACTGGCTGCCATGGACGCGCAGGCGGCCGACACCTTCAACCGGGCACTGCTCCAGAGTTTTACCAGGCTGTTGTCTGGCCTGATAGGCGAGGCCCTCACGGTCCGTCTGATGAATACAGCATGGGCCCAGCGGTCCGGCGGAAAGAGTACATGAACCTGAAAGTGCAGCTGGGCCTCCAGCCGACCGGCGTGCCCGGGCTCGACACCTTGCTGGGCGGCGGCCTGAGCGAGTTTTCCTTCAATGTCATCGCCGGCGCGCCGGGGAGCGGCAAAACCACGCTGGCGCACCAGATCATGTTCGCGCTGGCCGGCCCGCACAAAAAAGCCCTGTTCTTCACCGTGCTCGGCGAGCCGCCCCTGAAAATGCTGCGCTACCAGCAGCAGTATCACTTTTTCGATATCGACAAGGTCGACGACAGCATCCGCTACGTCAACCTGGCCGACGACTTGCGGGCCGGCGACTTCAGCGGCGTGCTCGAACGCATCACGCGCGAAGTCGAAGCGTTTTCGCCCGGCCTGGTGTTCGTCGATTCCTTCCGCTCGGTGGTGCAGACGGCCAAGAACGGCAACGAGGGCGTGAGCGACCTTCAGTATTTCATCCAGGAACTCGGCACCCGCATGACCAGCTGGCAAGCGACCACCTTCCTGATCGGCGAATACGCCAGCGCCGAAATGGAGGCCAATCCCATCATGACGGTGGCCGACGGCATGCTGTCGCTGACGAACGATGTCGTCGGCAATTCTTCGGTGCGCAAGATGCGCGTGGTCAAGATGCGCGGCCAGGCCCATTTGCTGGGCTCGCATACCTTCCGCATCGACGAGCACGGCGTCAAGATCTATCCGCGCATGCTGCCGCCGCTGGCGCTCGCTGCGCATCAGTCCGGCCCCTCGGTGCGGATTGCCACGGGCAGCGCGGAACTCGACGCCATGCTCGGTGGCGGCCTGCCGCGCGGGCATGCGGCGATGGTGGTCGGCCCCTCCGGTTCGGGCAAGACCGTCCTCGGTACGGCTTTCCTGGCCGAGGGCGCGCGCCGGGGCGAACGCGGCGTGATCGCCTGCTTCCAGAAAGACGCGGCGCACTTGCGCAACGCCGAACTCGATACCCTGATCCGCAACGATGACGTGATCCTGGTCCAGAGCCGCTCGCTCGACCTGTCGCTCGAGGAAGTGCTCGACGACCTGATCGCCGCCGTCGAACGCAGCGGCGCCACCCGCGTGGTCATCGATTCGCTGTCCGAGGTCAGCCTGTACCTGGCGCCCGAGTTTCAGAGTGACTACCGGTCCTCAGTGTTCCGCATCCTGGCCGGGCTGGCGCGCCTCGGCGTGACGGTGGTGGTGACGATGGGCCTGGACGACCGCTACACCGAGCTGCGTTTCAGCCAGGCCGACACCGGTTTCCTGGCCGACGCCATCGTCGCCATGCGCTACGTGGAGATCGAGGGCACCCTGGCCAAGGTGATGTCGGTGGTCAAGGTGCGCGGCAGCGCCCACAGCACCGACCTGCGCCGCTACACGATCGACGCCGGCGGCTTGCGCATCGAGCCGCGCGCCTTGCCGTACAGCGGCCTGTTGTCCGGATGCGCGGCGGCCATCTTGCCGCCCGGCTAAGGGGACGCCATGGTGACGGACGACAGTACCGAGGCTGCGCCGGCATTGACGCCAGTCATGGACGTGGCCTCGCCGGACGACTGCGCCGACCCCGCCGCCTTGCGCATCATGCTGGCGCAACTGGCTGGCGAGGTGGCCGGCCTGCGCGCCGCCGCCGTGCTGCAGGCGGCCCAGGGCGATCAATTGCGCGAAGCGAACGGCAACCTGGTGCTGGCCACCCTGGAGGCGCGCACCCTGCGCGACGCGGCCGAGGGTGCGCACCGGCGCCAGAACGAATTTTTGGCCATGCTGGCGCACGAGCTGCGCAATCCGCTCGCGCCGATCAGCCTGGCCAACGCCATGCTGGTGCGGCTGCCGGAGCCATCCATCGAACTGCTGAACCTGCACGCGATCATCCACCGCCAGGTTGTGCACCTGACCCGCCTGCTGGACGACTTGCTGGACGCGGCGCGCATCAGCAGCGGCAAGATTTCGCTGGTGCGCAGTCCGATGCCGCTGGTCGAGTTGCTGCGCCGTTCGGTGCAGACGGTCCAGGCGCGCCTGCTCGAGCGCGACCAGCAGGTGCAACTGGATTTGCCGGAAGAACTGATCGTCGATGGCGACGCGGTGCGCCTGGCGCAGGTGTTCGCCAACCTGCTGGTCAACGCCTCCAAATACACCGGCGACCATGGCCTGATCCGGGTCGCCGCGCGCGCCCACGACGGCGTAGCGCTGGTTACCGTGAGCGACAACGGCGCCGGCATGGACGCCGATGTGCTGGCCAGCGTGTTCGACCTGTTCACCCAGGGACCGCGCGCGCTGGCGCGGGCCGAAGGCGGGCTCGGCGTCGGCCTGAACGTGGTGCGCAACATCGTCGAGCTGCACGGCGGCAAGGTGAGCGGCAGCAGCGATGGCCTCGGACTGGGCAGCGTGTTTACCGTGACCCTGCCGCTGGCGGCCGACGCCGGCGCGCTGGCACTGTTGCCGGGCCCGGACGCGGCGGCGGCCAGCCGCCGCATCCTGCTGGTCGAAGACAATCTGGACGCCAACGAAACGCTGACCCGCCTGCTGCGCGGCGAGGGCCACGTGGTGACTGCGGTGTACGACGGCGTGACCGGGCTGGCGCAGGCGCGCGCGCGCGCCTTCGACGTGCTGATCTGCGATATCGGCTTGCCCGGGCTGGACGGCTACCAATTGATCACGCAATTGCGCAAGACCTCGGGCGCGCACATCCCGTTCGCCATCGCCATTTCCGGCTACGGGCAGGTGGAAGACCGCACGCGCGCCATCGCGGCCGGCTTCGGCCAGTACCTGGTCAAGCCGCTCGACGCCGACGCCCTGCTGGCGCTGGTAGCTTCGAGCGCCGTTACCAACTTTATCGCCGCCGCCGCCCGTCCGGCGTAGGCAGGGCGCCAAGACACGTCTGCGCGGCTTCGCCGCAACCTTGCTGGGCCGGGTTTTGCGCTCATCGTTGTTACTCAAGGTTTCATTATGTTTACTCCTCATTCCGCCCGGCCGCGCAAGCTGGCGCTGGCCGGCCTGGTCGTCGCGCTGCTGACCCTGTACACGGTCGGGGCCCTGGCCCTGGCCAGTCCGACCCGTTCGATTCCGCTGGCCCTCCTGTTCGGGGCGGCCGCCTTGCTGGCCCCGCTGTGCCTGTGGCTGTGCAACCGGCCCACCCGGGTGCTGCTGCGCGGGCTCAAGGATCCGCCCGACAATGGGCGCGCGCTCGTGCAGCGCCTGATCAAGTCGGAAGCGCTGCAGGACGCGATTTTCAACAGCGCCAATTTTTCCAGCATCGCCACCGACGCCCAGGGCGTGATCCAGATCTTCAACGTCGGCGCCGAGCGCATGCTCGGCTATGCGGCGGCCGACGTGGTCGACTTGATCACCCCGGCCGCGTTTTCCGATCCGCAGGAAGTGATCGCGCGCGCCGCCGCCCTCAGCGCCGAGCTCGACACTCCCATCGCGCCCGGCTTCGAGGCGCTGGTGTTCAAGGCCTCGCGCGGCATCGAAGACATCTACGAGCTGACCTACATCTGCAAGAACGGCAACCGCCAGCCGGCGGTGGTGTCGGTGACGGCGCTGCGCGACGCCGGCGGGACCATCATCGGCTACTTGTTGATCGGCACCGACAACACCGCGCGCAAGAATGCCGAGCAGGCGCTGGTGCGGGCCGGGGCCTTGCAGGCCGCCATTTTCAACAGCGCCAATTTTTCCAGCATCGCCACCGATGCGCGCGGCGTGATCCAGATTTTCAACGTCGGCGCCGAAAAGATGCTCGGCTACGCCGCCGCCGATGTCGTCGACCGCATCACCCCGGCCGATATTTCGGAGCCGGATGAAGTGGTGGCGCGCGCCAAAAGCCTCAGCGACGAACTCGACACGCCGATCGCTCCCGGCTTCGAAGCGCTGGTGTTCAAGGCATCGCGCGGCATCGAAGACATTTACGAGCTGACCTACATCCGCAAGGATGGCAGCCGGTTCCCGGCGCTGGTGTCGGTGACGGCCCTGCGCGACGCCGACGGCGCCATCATCGGCTACCTGCTGATCGGCACCGACAACACCGCCCGCAAGCGGGTCGAGGCGGAACAGGCCGTGCTCGACCAGAGCTTGCGCGACCAGCAGTTCTACACCCGCTCGCTGATCGAATCGAATATCGACGCCCTGATGACCACCGATCCGCACGGCATCATCAGCGATGTGAACCACCAGATGGAAGCGCTGACCGGCTGCACCCGCGACGAACTGATCGGCGCGCCGTTCAAGAATTACTTCACCGATTCGGCGCGCGCCGAGGCCGGCATCAAGCGGGTGCTGGCGGCCGGCAAGGTCACCAACTACGAGCTGACCGCGCGCGCCCGCGACGGTAAGGAAACCGTGGTGTCCTACAACGCCACCACCTTCTACGACCGCGACCGCAAGCTGCGCGGGGTGTTCGCCGCCGCGCGCGACGTCACCGAACGCCAGCAGTTCGAACAAACCCTGCAAGCGAACAATGTCGAGCTGGAAGCGGCCCGCGGCGTTGCCGAAAAGGCCAACCTGGCCAAGTCGGAATTCCTCTCGAGCATGAGCCACGAACTGCGCACGCCGCTCAACGCCGTGCTCGGGTTTGCCCAACTGATGGCCTCGGACGAGCCGCCGCCCACGCTCAAGCAACAGCGCTCGATAAACCAGATCCTCAAGGGCGGCTGGTATTTGCTGCGCCTGATCAATGAAATCCTCGACCTGGCCCAGATCGAGTCGGGCAAGGTGTCGATGTCGACCGAGCCGATGTCGCTCAGCGACGTGCTCGACGACTGCAACGAGCTGGTCGGCCCGCAGGCGAGTGCGCGCGGCATCTTTTTGCTGTTTCCCACGCCCGGCGCGCCGTTTTACATCCACGCCGACCGGGTGCGGGTCAAGCAGGTGCTGATCAACCTGCTGTCGAACGCCATCAAGTACAACAGTGTCGAAGGTTCCGTGCACGTGGCTTGTTCCTCGCGTCCGGGCGGCATGGTGCGGGTTGCCGTGACCGATACCGGCGCCGGGCTGGGCCGCGAACAAGTGGCGCAGCTGTTCCAGCCGTTTAACCGGCTGGGCCAGGAAAACGGGGTGGAGGAGGGCACCGGCATCGGCCTGGTGGTCACCAAGCAACTGGTCGAATTGATGGGCGGCACGATCGGGGTCGAGAGCGAGCCCGGACGCGGGGCCAGGTTCTGGGTCGAGTTCGTATCCTGCGCGGCCCCGGCGCAGCCACCCGCGCTGTCGGCGGCCGACGCGGCGGCCTTGGCGCGCGCGCGTCCGGCGCCGGGCGCGGCCCAGCACACCTTGCTGTATGTGGAAGACAATCCCGCCAACCTGCTGCTGGTCGAGCAATTGATGGAGCGGCGCCTGGAGTTCAAGCTGCTCACCGCCATCGACGCCCACCTTGGCATTGCCCTGGCGCGCGCCTACCGGCCTTCGGTGATCTTGATGGATATCAACCTGCCCACCCTGAGCGGTTTCGGCGCCTTGCGCATGCTGCGCGGCTACGAGGAAACAGCGCATATTCCGGTGCTGGCGCTGTCGGCCAACGCCATGCCGCGCGATATCGCACGCGGCATGGAAGCGGGATTTTTCCGCTACTTGACCAAGCCGATCCAGATCGCCGAGTTCATGGAGGCGCTCGACCTGGCCTTGCTGCACGCGCAAGAGCGCGGGCACGACCCGCTGCCGGGCGTTGTTGTCTGAGTGGCCGCGCCGGCGATGGCACGCTGATGAATATGAATTATTGGCAAGCCTTACCGCGATGACGACAAACGATGCGCCTTTCTCGACTGCCGGTCTGTTTGCTTATCACAAGGCGACAGGGGGCCCGGTGATGAAGGCGAAGGCAGAATTGCTCAAGATGGAAGCTGAGTTGCGATCGCGCGTATTGAAGGCGGTGCAGGAACAATCTGGCGGATGCGGCGGCCTACACGATCCCATCGAAAATGACCCCGCGATGCGTGAGCTGATTCGCGCTGCCACGAGGGCGGCGCAAATGCTGGTAGGGCCGGCCGCCGGGCGCGGCCAAGGCCACCATCTCCGGATTGAGCAGAAACGTCTCCTGGCTGTGCAGGGAATAACGTGGTTCTCACGAGCGGAAATGAATCGCGGGATTGTTTTCGATTGATTCGCTACTGGCTCACGTATGACCGCAACGGGGCGCAAGCTGCCTTCGCCAACGAGCGGCATACTGTCGAGTAAAATGGCAACATTCGGCCAGGAGCTGCCGTTCGATCTCTATCTCCGCGACCTTCCCAGCGTCCTTGCACCTGAGTTATTGGAAGCGAGCTTCAGGGTTCAGAAATTTAATTCTCAGCCAGCGACTAGAAATGAAACCTAATGAATCATTGAAAGCATTTCAGGAATTCGATGCTGCAAAAGCTGGTCAGGGAGTAGCGAAAGCGATTCCACAGAATCGGGCCTCCGCTCCATCCAAGCTGAGACGCGGTAAAAAGCATTGCCCAGTTTGCGTTGCACCTCTTCAGAAAAATGCTACGCGAACTAGGTTGATCAAAGCGTGTCATACCTGTGGGGCTCACTGGCAGGCAAGTAAGGTTTGTGCCAAATGTGCAGGCGGGCCAATTTGGCAGGGAAAACACGGTGCGGCATGTCAAGCATGTGGCTTCCATGGATTGGCATCATCAGTAATTGCTCCGGAAAGTGCGCGCCAATGAAGTCCAAGATTACATGGACAAAGCTGACGATCATCTTGCGGATGAGCGTGCGCTGAGGGTCGGGACCGGCCTGACAGCCACCGCCGATTTCGGCCAGAAGCCGTCGCTCGCCGACCTGCAACCGTTGTTGAGTCAACGCCGATCCACGATTCCGTCACCGCTAGCGCCATGAAAAAACTCACCGTGATTTTGGTGGACCCGCCTGACGATGAAGCCGCGTCAGTTACGCTTCGAAGCGAACAGGGCGAGGTAGTCGCATTTTGCCATTCTTGCAGCCTCAAGGTGGGCGATGTCATCGCAAATCGTCTATCGGTTCTGGATGCCGATGTTCGCGCGGCCTATTTGTCCGACTGGCCAGATGACGAAAAGGAGGCACTGTCATCAGAGCACTTGGAGCGGATAGGCCATTTTGCCTATCGAGGGCGGGGGCGGGTTATCGACTCGGAGGAAGGGCTAGTTGCTGTGCAAGGCTTTGTGATCGAGATGGGCGCGATGAATGATGGTCATGTCGATTTCGAGATCACTCGCCTTGATATAGGTCTTAATCCCAGCGGGCCATGATCCGCTTCGGGCGGCGGCGGCCAATGAGCCGACCGCATTTGATGTCGAACACATTCGGCGGTAACCGGCCAGAAGCCGCCATTCAAGCTACAGAAACTTTTCTGCTTTCTTGGTCAATTCAACCCGGGAGACCGGGGTCGGCGTTGCACGCCGTTTGAATAAGGGGCGTCTATGATTGTGAGTGTCACTTGCAGCACTGATCGCTTTAACCTGTCCGTGGTCGGAGACGACGTCATCAACGAATGCAGTTATGGCGAGGATTTTTCGCGGTGGCTCGTCGCCTCGCTCGAGTCGCAGGCAGTCGAGGCTAATGTTGTTTGTATGGAAGGCTTTGGCTGGGCCAACACAGCCAAGGAAGCCGGTAACTCCTACCTTATGTACGTGGGTGGCGTGGCCGACGGAGGGCCCGACCATCCGAACCGTGGTCAATGGCGTGTCATGCTTGAGCGTAACCGCACGCTCATGGACAAGATACTTGGCAAAAACATGATCTCCCCAGAAGATCCCTTAGTGAAAAGAGTTGTGCAGATCCTGACCTCCGCTGGGTTCAGCCAGGTTGTGATCGAATTGTGATGCGAACTGTACGACCCCTAGTATCGGCTGCCGATTAATCGAGTTCCGCATTGATGGCTGGGCAGGCAGCGGCGCTCGGCCAGGAGCGGTCATCCGATAGCCTGCTAAACTGTCCAACAATCAATTAGGCACTTGGAACTCATGATCGTTAAACTACTTGCTTTTCTCTTGATCCTAGTCGCTGGCTACTTGAGCTGGTGGGCAATTGAGTACGCAGCACCAGTTTGGTTTCTCGCAGCTGTATTGGCCTTGGTTTGCGGCGCAGGCCTAATTTTCCGTCATCGCTGGGCCAGTTTCCTTTGGTACTCGCTTGCCTTTGTCACTAGCGCATGGTGGATCTTTACAATATTGCGCATGGCGTTTAATGGGTGGCCTGTTCAACCGACCGAAGAGACCTTGATTTCCGTAATACCCGGCGCTTTGCTTTTGGTCGTATGCGTAGGTGGCACCTTGGCTGTCCGCAGGAAATTTAGGCAGCTTGGACCACTGTGAAGCAGCGAGCACTCAATCTTTTCTGAACCCCGATAACTGATGCTTCCAAAGCGCACAAAATCACTTCTCGCTGCCCAGCTAGGGCGGTTTGTTCAGCAGTACGGGCGCAAGGCCACTAAGGGTTTGGACCCGAACGACCGTGGCTACGACCGTAAGCTTGAAGAAAAAATAAAGCGGCTTTCGCCTGAAGATCTTTCGGAACTGTTATCTGGAGACGATTTCGACCCTGTTCAGCCTCACTCAACACCGCCGAAAGCAGACTGAAATTTCGTTTGCTTGCGAATATCAGTCTTATGGCGGCCGTGTCCGCTCAGGGCACGATGCCTGCAATCGGCCAGGAGCAGCCGTTCAGCAAGACCACCGACCTCAACCACTCACGTCACGGCTCCGTTGTTCAATCAAGTTAAGCTCATCGGAAGTGGCTCATGCTTATCCTCCAGGTTCTCAATAACCGCAAAATCCCCTACGTGGTCCATGCTGAATATAGCGCGTCCAAATCGCATCACGGCGGTCATTTGAGTAGCGTCTACCCGGGTGGTAGATTTATGGGATTCACATTCGAAACACTATGCGAAATGGGAACTGGAGAGCACGAATTAGCTGCGCTGGATCCTTATGATTTTAAAAACACGGGAATAAGACCGACATACCAGTCTGCTTTGGAAGAGATGGATGAAAAATTTAAATTCATCCTCTTTGGCTATCAAGTAGGTGCCTACACTTCCCTGGAGGTTCTCGCGTATGCTGAAGACATATCGGCAGCTCGTCGTGCAAGCGCGACCTGAACATCAACGTCCGCGTTGGGGCGGCAGCGGCCAAACTGCCGGGTCACCGTTCACCGTTGAGTACAATCGGTAGTAGAGGGCGCAGAGGAGAGGGCCTGCTGGGTGCGGCGCCACGGGCAGGGCGCGCACTGCGGCAAGGCGAGTGCAGCGAATGGCGTGCAGCCCGCGCAAACGGGCCTTTTTACCCTGAGGGATTGGACCGGCGGTCCTGCGTCCGTTATCATGGCGGGTTCCGCCCATGAGGGCTCCAGAGCAGGACCGACCGCACATCGCATGGGTACCTACAGCGACTACATTCATCTCCAACGGGAATTTGTCCAGCAGGTGGGCTATGCCGGGAGGGTCGTCGTTCCGGACGACTTGATCGACAAGTTGGCCGCCTTCCTTGACGCCCACGCGTCCGATTCCATGGTGTCCTACTATGCGCATAGCTTGCTCGCACAATTCTACCGGCTACGCACGCGGGCGCGGTCAGTGCATCTGTTTAATGCTCTCAATGCGACGTTGCGCAACAAACGTGTACTGATCGAGTTGTTCTTGTCGCCCCGGGACCGGCACCCGCTTCCTGCCCGCGTCGAGAACTACGACGCTGGCGCACTCTGGCTTGCGATCGACGATCTCCCGCACGGCTACGACAAGGCCAACTGCATCGGCAGGTTTGCCCATGTCCTGTCGCCCGAGCTTCTTGACAGGGCGTATACCGCCGTCCTGGCGTTCCCCGAACCTTTTCAAACGCGCGCGCTCGGTGGCCTGTTTCCCCATGTCGATGCGGAGCGCCAGGCGGCAGTGTTCTCCTACCTGTGCGCGCAATTCCGATTGTGGTCGGACGAGGCCGCGTACCGGCTCAAGCTCGTGTTCCCGTTCATGAGCAAGGAGCACAGGGCTGCGACGGTCGCGCTGCACGTGGGCGCGGACGTGCCAGAGTCTTGGACTGCCTATCTCGTGATTCGCAATGTGCAGTATCTGCAGCACGCCGAAGGGGAGCGCCTAGTGGAAACGGCCCGCCGATTCACATCGACTTACCTGCGCAATCGCTGCCTGCTCAAGCTGGCCGCGTGGCTGCCGGCCGGGGAACTCGATGCGCTGTTTGCTCGATTCATGGACGATGTCAGGAAGCATGCGCCATCGTCGGCGATGATTCACAATCTGATCCAGTTTGGCGCGGTCATGGAGAACCTGGGGCGGGGCGAAGTGATTCAACTGGCACTGGACCTGATCGCGCGCCTGGACGACACCCAGAGCGATTTGTACAACCAGCAGAAATACGGGCTGCTGCTGTTCATCCTTCCTCTGCTTGGTGAAGATGATCGCACTGCGGTATTCGATATCGCACTGACGGTCAGGGGTGGCTACCGCAAGAGGCTGCTGGCCAGGGTGCGCAAACATTTTGATGAGGCGCACAATTTCTGCGAGATCCGAGGGGCGGCCATCTGCTACTAAGGCCGGGCATTGCCCACTCCTGAGTGCGCCATCCTGCCTTATGGCGGCTGCGCCTGAATGCGTACCATGCGCCGTGGTATCTTGATGGTGCCAGTCCATGCCACGGCACGATAGCCGCCTGGCGGCTCGTCAACATCGGCGCACTGATCAACCTCGGAAGTGCCCGGGATAATGAAAGAAGCAGCGCAATCGAACAGCAGTCAGGTTGATATGTAGTGGGCGGCAGTCGGCCAGAAGCCGTCGGTTGGGACAAAGGCCCGGTGTATTTCAAGCTGGAAGACACTTTTGCCACGCACGTTCGTCTGACCGCGCCTGCGCCGTCTTATGAGCTTCCGCACGGTCACAACTTCGCCACAAAGGGAGTATATATGCAGCATAGGCGTTTCGGAATCTGGCTGCTTGTCAGCAAAAAGTCATTTGAGGATCCTCGTATCTGGCGCGAAGATTCTCAGTCGTACGCATTGCAAACGCTTTTTCAACGGCGCGTCGGTGTGAAGTATGTTGGTAAGGGACATCCTCGATTTCCCGATTCCTTTACTGGCTTTGGGACCATAGGGCCTCGCCACCGCCCACGGTCAATGGCAATGCTTTTTCACGGCCACTTTCGTCGAGGTCCGGTTAAGCCGCAGTCATTTTCGCTGCTGCCCGGCTATCGCGCTGTTTTAGCTCGCGCAACTGGGTATGCAATAATTTCTTCAGGTCGTCTTCGCGCCGTCAATAGCCCAGGTGCTGTCTTCGTGGGCTCGATGAGAACATGTGAATCGAGCGCGTGAAGACCGAGATGAGCCTGCACGTCCTCGCGTACAATCTCAGACGACTGATCATTGCACTTGGCCAGCAGAAGGCGCATACGGTGGTGTGCGAACGATTTCAAACCTTACTGAAATGCCGGCACCCTGGCACATCACGGACGCTTGCTCGACCTCGAAACCCAAGAAGTAGCCCAGATCCCATTCATGCTTGCCTGCCCTGTACTGGGCCTCGAGTTGAGCAGGCTCAAATCGCTCGGCAAACGCAAGGACCCTCTTTAACTTCATCAGAGACTTCAATGCGTCAGGTCCAGAACCGATAGAAGCTGTTCCAATGAAGAGATCACTTATTTGCATCCCCGACAGATCCGGGATGTAGTTGCAGTGTACGGCGCACTCATTTCCACACTCTTTGCAGTGCCAAATTTCCAGGCTCGATTTGTCCACCGGTCTATCAAAGCTGGAATTCCCGCAGTTGAGACATTTCATGTTGCCGCCATTGTCATAAATTAGCATTGCCCGCCACGTTGCTTGGATCTCCATTCGTCCGCTTTTGGCCCGAAACCGGCCCCTTGGGCACCTTCGGCCGGAAGCGTCCAGGCATTCTTTGCTCGATTCGCTTTGTTGTCGGGCGCTTGGAACCTTAGACTCATCGTCCGCTACATGGGCATTCCCGACAGGCGCTTGCCCACTCGACTGTTGGCGGTAGGTCGAGAGGTTTTGTCAGGCGTGCCGAGGCGCTGATGGCTCGCTGATGCCGCGCTTACAGCTCGACCTTGACGCAGCGCCCGAACACCTGCACCAGGGTGGTCCAGCCGTTGATGCCGCCGCGGTTGTTACCGATCTGAAAGCGATTGCCGTTGACCGCCTTGACCAGATGCAGGTATTCGTTGCCGTTGACCTTGCACAGGACGATCTCGTCCTTCACCGGCGGCACCGCGCCCAGCGGTTCGACGGCGACCAGCTGGCCCGACGCGATGCGCCCGACCATCGAGGCCCCGCGCGGCCGGAATTGCACGCTCTGGCCGCTCTTGAGTGCTGCAATGTAATGTGCCGCCCATCCCATGTGGGTTCCTTGTCCGTTTTTGTGTGCGCTCCTTATACCATACGCCGCGCCAGTTTTCCCGGCGGACGCTGCTGCAATTGTTCGGTGTTTTACATCCGCCCGGAGCGCTACGCCTTCGTGCTGCACACCACATTTTCACCGGATAGTCGATCCGCATGACGGTTTTCTGTTGAATTAAGTCAACACACATGGCGTTTTGCCGCCATACTTCGGGGAGCCAGCTTCGGCCCGACGAAAGGACGCCATGGCGAACCAGGACAGCAACACAGGATCGTCCCCACCCACCGACCACGACCTTGCCGGCGAGGTGGCCGGCCTGCGCCTCTTGCTGGCCGAGCGCGACGCCGAACTGGCGCGCCTGCGCGTCGAAGCGGGACAGGTCAAGGAGCGCCGCAGCGACTTCCTCGGCATGCTGGCGCACGAACTGCGCAATCCGCTGGCGCCGATCAGCCTGGCCAACACCATGCTGGCCAAGCTGCCCGAGCCCTCGTCCGGACTGCTCAACCTGCACTCCGTCATCCATCGCCAGCTCCAGCACCTGACCCGCCTGCTCGACGAACTGCTCGACGCGGCCAGCATCGACAGCGGCAAGCTGGTGCTCGCGCGCGCGCCGCTGGAACTGGGCGCCGTGTTGCGCCGCGCCCTGCAGACGGTGCAGGTGCGCATCCTGGAGCGTCACCAGCAACTGCACATGGACCTGCCGGAAGAGCTGCAGGTGCATGGCGACCCGCAACGCCTGGCGCAGGTGTTCGCCAACCTGCTGATCAACGCTTCCCGGTACACCGGCGACGGCGGCGTCATCCGGGTGGCGGCGCGCGCCCATGAGGGGATGGCGGTGGTCACGATGGCCGACAACGGCGCCGGCATGGACCAGGCTGAACTGGCCGGCATGTTCGACCTGTTCACGCGCGGCGCCCGTGCCGCGGTCCGGGTCGAAGGCGGGCTGGGGGTGGGTCTGAACGTGGTGCGCAATATCGTCGAGCTGCATGACGGCAAGGTGATCGGCGCCAGCGACGGCCCCGGCCGTGGCAGCGTGTTCACCGTCTCGCTGCCGCTGCTGGCCAGCGACAGCGCCCACGCCGCGCTGGCGCCGGGCGCCATGCCGCCAAGCCGGCGCATCCTGCTGGTCGAAGACAATCTGGACGCCAACGACACCCTCGGCCAATTGCTGCTGGGCGAAGGCCACAGCGTCACGGCCGCCTACGACGGCATCGCCGGGCTGGCGCTGGCGCGCACCCAAGTGTTCGACGTGCTGATCTGCGACATCAACCTGCCTGGTTTGAACGGCTACGAGCTGATCACCCAACTGCGGCGCACGGCCGGTGCGCACATTCCGTTCGCCATCGCCATCTCGGGCTATGGCCGGCCGGAAGAGAGCACGCGCGCCATCGGCGCCGGCTTTGGCCAGTACGTGGTCAAGCCGATCGACATCGACGCCTTGCTGGCACTGGTGGCGTCGGAGGCGGTCACGCGCTTTATCGCCGCCGCCGGCAATACCCGCTAACAGCTCAGGCGCGGCATCCAGGCGCCGCGCGTAGCAACTGCGCGAAGCATTCCTCGCTGGTCGCTTGCGAAAACAGGAAGCCCTGGGCGTAGTCGCAGCCGGCCTGGCGCAGCCAGTCGCGCTGCGCCGCCGTTTCGACCCCCTCGGCGATCACTTTCAAGCCCAGCTTGTGCGCCATCGCAATGATGGTCTCGGCGAAGATCTGGCTGTTCGGGTTGGTGGTGAGCATGTCTTTGACAAATGACTGGTCGATTTTCAGGAAGTCGACCTTGAATTTGTTCAGGTAAGCCATCGACGAGTAACCGATGCCGAAGTCGTCGATGGTCAGCTGCACGCCCGCCTGTTGCAGCCGGGCCAGCTTGTCGCGTACGCCGGGGGAATCGTCGAGCAGCACGCCTTCGGTGATTTCGACCGCGATGCGCGGCCCGGCGCGGCCCAGCAGGGCCAGGTCGTCATCCCAGGTATTTTTTACGAGCCGGCTCATGAATTCGACCGGCGACTTGTTCACGCTGATCTGGAACGGCGTGCCGGTCAGCTCGGCCAGGCGCACCGCGCACGGCACCGCCTGCGACAGTACCCAGGCGTCGATCTCGCCGATCAGGCCGGCTTCCTCGGCGATGCCGATGAAGCGCTCCGGCAGCACCAGCGAGCCGTCCGGATGGCGCCAGCGCACCAGCGCCTCGGCCTTGACGATGGCTTCGGTGGCCAGCTCGACGATGGGCTGGTAATACACCAGCAGTTCGCAGCGCGCCAGCGCCTGGCGCAATTCGTCGATCACTTTCAGGCGCGCCCAGGCCGAATCGCGGATGTCGGGCGTGAAATAGCTGAAGCGGTTGCGCCCGCCGTGCTTGGCCACGAACATGGCCTGGTCGGCGTTGCGCAGCAGGTCGTCGGGTTGCCGCGCATCTTGCGGGAACAAGCTGATGCCGATGCTGCCCGAGACATGCACCAGCTTGCCGCCGATGGAAAACGGGCGCGCCAGTTCGGTCAGGATTTCGCCCACCAGCACCTCGACAAAGGCCAGCTTGCTCACTTCGTTGAGGATGATCGTGAATTCGTCGCCGCCGATGCGCGCCACGGTGTCGGTGGCGCGCACGCAGCCCTGCAGGCGCTGGGCGCAGTGTTGCAGCAGCTGGTCGCCGGCATCGTGGCCAAAGCGGTCGTTCACTTCCTTGAAGCCGTCCAGGTCGATGAACAGCAGGGCCAGCGCGAAGCCCGTGCGCGCGGCGTGCCGCACGTCGTGCTCGAGGCGCTCGCGGAACAGGGTGCGGTTCGGCAGGCTGGTCAGGCTGTCGTAATAGGCGTTGCGCAAGATCTTCGCTTCCGACGCCTTGAGTTCGGAAATATTGCGCGCGGTGCCGGTAATCGAATCGACCTCGCCGTCCTTGTTAATCACCGGCATCAGGACATAGCGGTAGGTGTGCGCGGCGCCATCGCCCGCCGTGCATTGCAGCTCGCCGCGCCCGATGGCGCGCGTCTGGCCCACGGCGCGCAGGTCGCGCTCGATCTGGGCGGCGAAGGCGGGGCAGAAATCGGTCAGCCGGTGCTCGCAGGGACTTTTGCCGGGCGTGCCGAACAGGCGCGCCAGCGCCCGGTTGGCGTACAGTATGTGGCCGTCGGTGTCGACAATGTAGTGCAGGTCGGGGGTGGCCGAGAGCAGGGTGTCGAAACGGTGCGTGACTTCATCTTTTTCGACGAAATACGCTTCCAGCGACTCCGTCAGCGCCTGGTCCACGGCTTCGTTGAAGCGGATCAGGTCGTCGTTGGCCAGGTCGTTGCCGTCGCCGTCGTGGTCGGCCCACAAGCGCATCACGCTGGCGCGCAGGGCGCGGAATTCGGCCACCGTGTCGCTGACGGTGAAGCCGGCGCTCATGCGGCCGGAGCCGTGCAGCTCGGCCTGGGTGTCGGCGGCATGGGGCGGCGCGCGCCCGCGCGCCTTGTCGGCCTGTTCGGACGGCGTCTGCGGCTGGTCGAGGTCGGCCGCGATGGCGGCCAGCATGCCGGCCGCATGGTCGCGCAGGCGGTCGGCCGACATATGGCGCGCCGCCGGAATGCCGCGCGCAAACTCATCCCAGTGCTGCAGGATGGCAGGCAAGTTGTTGCGGATAAAACGCGCGATGCGCGCCGTGTCATTGTCATTCTCAGGTGGCTGGTTCATGGTTTCGGTCGCACGTTAATCCTTCCGGTTTTGACGGGCAGGCTGCAAAAAAGTTCCGCGAAAACGTAATAATTTCGATGGGAATGGCGATCTCATCCCATTGACGGGATCGTGGGACGGACCGGCCGTGCGGCGCTATCGTCGGAATCGTGGCGCTGTCCGGCGCGCCCGATCCCGAGGAGAAAAACATGAATCCGCTGATCAAGAAGGCCCGGTTGGCATTGCTCGCAAGCGTGCTCGGCTGCCATTTCCTGCCCGCACAGGCCCAGACCGCCGCGCTGGCCGCGACGCCGCCCGCGCAAGCGGTGGCGCGCGCGCCGGCCAGCCTGATGCTCGCCGTGCGCTACTGGAGCGAAGCGGCCTTGCGCGCCAACGCGCTCGACCATACTCCACCGCCGCCCGGTTCGGCGCGCCCCTATCACGAGCAGTTCGGGCCGGCCCGTTCCAGCCGCGCGCTGGCGATCCACCACCTGGCCCTGTTCGAAGCGCTCAACGCCGTGCTGCGCAGCTATCCCAGCTACACCGGCATGGCGCAGGCGCCCTCGGACAGCTCGCCCGACGCCGCGCTGGCCACGGCGGCGCGCGCCACGCTGCAAGCGCTGTATCCCGGGCAAGCGCGCGCCATCGAGCAAACCTACCAGCGCGACATGCTGCGGGTCGGTCCCGGCCGCGCCCGCGATAACGGCGTCGAGACGGGCCGCCGCGCCGCCGCCGCCGTGCTGGCCATGCACGGCCCGCGCGCTGGCCCGGACGACCTCGTGGTCGGCGTCAGCTTTTTCCCGAGCAATGCACCGGGTAAATGGCGACCCGATCCAGTGAGCCGCGATCCGCGCGCGCTCGGTGCATTGTGGCAAGATGCGACGCCGTTCGTGCTGCCCTCGGTTTACCCGTTCCGCCCGCCGCCTCCGCCGGCCCTCGCCAGCGCGGCCTATGCCGCCGCCTTCGAGGAAGTGCGCCGGCTCGGCGGCGACGGCGTGCGCACGCCCACCGTGCGCACGCCGTCCCAGACCGTGTCGGGCATTTACTGGTCGTACGAGGGCACGCCGCTGATCGGCGCCGCGCCGCGCCTGTACAACCAGATCGCGCTGCACATCGGTTCGCGCCGCAATCTATCCGGCATGCAGATGGCGCGCATGCTGGCGCTGGTCAACGTGGCGATGGCCGACACCTGCCTGGTGGTGTGGAAAACCAAATACGCCGAGCAATTCTGGCGCCCGGTGACGGGCATTCGCGAAGCCTCGCCCGGCACCAGCCCGACCGGCCTGGGCGACGGCAACCCCGCCACCCACGCCGATCCGTCCTGGACCCCGCTGGGCGCGCAGGCCAGCAACACCAGCGAGCCGGACTTTACGCCGCCGTTTCCCTCCTATCCGTCAGGCCACGCCAGCTTCGGCAGCGCGCTGTTCCAGATCCTGCGGCGCTTTTATGGGACCGATGCGATCGCGTTTTCCTTCGTTTCCGACGAGTTCAACGGTGTTACGCGCGACAACGACGACCGCGTGCGTCCGCGCCTGGTGCGCGGCTTCGGGTCGCTCTCGCAGGCCGAATACGACAACGGCCGCAGCCGCATCTACCTCGGCGTGCACTGGGATTTTGATCGCCGCGCCGGGCAGCAGGTCGGGCGCCGCGTGGCCGACTACGTCTTCGAACGCGGCCTGATGCGTCCGGCGCCGTGACGCGCTTGCCGGAAAGGAGGGCGCCCATGACGACCCTGGACCTGTTCGAGCGCATCGACCGCCTGCGCCGGCGCCAGGGCAAGGCTCTGGAACTGCTCGGCTTCGGCCCGCGCGAGACGCCCTCGCGCATCGTGTTCAGCGCGCCCGGCCTGCGGTTGCGCTGCTACGGTACCGGCACGCGGCGCCACCCGCCGCTGCTGATCGTGCCGGCGCCGATCAAGCGCTGGTATGTCTGGGACCTGGCGCCTGGGCACAGCGTGGTGCGCCAGGCGCTCGCGCGCGGCTTCGGGGTGTACCTGATCGAATGGACCGAGCTCCCCGCCGGCGCCGGCATGCCCGGGCTGGCCGATTACGCCGGGCCGCTGATCGACGCCTGCGTCAAGGTCATCCAGCGGCGCAACGCCTGCGTGCAGGTGGCGCTGTTCGGCCATTCGCTGGGCGGCATCCTGGCCGCGCTGCACAGCGCCTGGCGGCCCGGGCACGTGGCGGCGCTGGCCCTGTTCGAGGCGCCCATCAA
Organism: Massilia sp. CCM 8734; assembly: GCF_011682155.1. NCBI lineage: Bacteria > Pseudomonadati > Pseudomonadota > Betaproteobacteria > Burkholderiales > Oxalobacteraceae > Massilia > Massilia sp. CCM 8734. Next base: position 107,323 of record NZ_WHJI01000018.1, on the reverse strand, counting down.
CTTCGATGGCCTGGCGCCGCTCGTGCGGCTCGTCACCGGCACGGCCTTGCTGGCCAGCTTGCCGTCCGACCGCGGCCGCCCGCTGCCCGGGTCGCTCCTGAGCGCGATCTTCGCCAACGCCGCGCCCGCCGCGTTCTACGCCGGCCCGGCCATCGATTTCCTGGCCAGCGCGCCGTTTCCCGACCTGCTCGCGACCCACCTGCGCGTGCGGCGCTGGACGCTCGATGAACTGTCGATTTCGCGCGCGCTGTTCGACGCCGCGCTCGCGCTGCTGTTCGCGCACAACAGCTTCATGCATGGCGACCTGGTATTGCACGGGAAGCGGCTCGATCGGGGCCAGGTGCGCGCGCCGCTGCTCAGTTTGTATCGGCCGCTGAGCGCGCTGGCGCCGCCCGGGACCGTGCTCGGCTTTCACGAGGCCGCCGGCAGCGCCCACAAGGTGCTGCTGCCCTACCTGGGCGATGTGGGGGTGGCGCTGCAGGATGTCGGCGCGCTGGTGGGCGCCGGCGCGCACCAGCTGGTGTGGCCACGCGTATTCGACTGGCTCGACCGGCCTGGCGGGACGGCGGCGGTGAGCGAGGGCACCCGTCCGCCAGCGCTGGGCGGCTTGCCCATGCTGGTGTAGCGTGGGCTGGCCCACTGTCTACGGCGAGGGCGTCAGTGGGTCGCTCAGCAAGGCTTCGAGACGCAGGTCGTCGCGGTGGAACATGGCCTGGTCGGCATGACCGCCGACCAGGGCGCGCCAGCCGATGTAGACGCCATAGGCACGCTCGCGCCGGTAGCAAGCCTCGGCCCCGCTCTTGCGCCGCGCCTCGGCCATGAATTGCGCAATCTGGGTCGCGCAATGGGTGGTGATTGCCGCATAGCTGTAAAGGCGCGGCAGGTGCGGCGGCACTGGTGTCATGGTAGCCCCCCGGGCCGGGTCGACAGCGGTTCTGGATCATCGTCGGCAATGCAAGCCGGGCCACCATCCCATGACGATGACCTTATCACGTTGGACCGTGCCGCGCTTTCCGTGTTCCCGCGATGTGCCGCAGGGCGAACCGTGCGCCCTGTCCGGGAACATGATCGGTATGATGCGGAAATGGACTCGAAAATAGCGGATGAGGAACGCATTAACTTCAGCGACCGGCTCAAGACGGCCTTGCTGGCCGCCGGCCTGCCGCTCAAGCCTGCGGCGTTCGTGCGCGCCTTCAACCTGCGCGCCGATGGTGCCGCCGTGACGATCCATGCGGCGCGCAAATGGCTCGCCGGAGAATCCCTTCCCACCCATGAACGAATCCTGATCCTGGCCAGCTGGCTGGGCGTGCATGCCGCCTGGCTGCGCTACGGCGACGCCGAAAACGCCGACCAGTCCTTGTCCACGATTCCGGAGGCGTTGCTCTCGACCGCCGATCTGGCCCTGCTCAAGGATATCGTGTTCCTGCCGGAGTCGACCCAGCAGATCGTGCGCCAGATCGTCGACGCGTTCCTGCGCAATCACCGCAGCGCGGGCCTGCGCTCCGGCAAGCACGGTTCACACCAGTAAACGGTCCGGCTCAGCTTTCGCGCCAGCTTGCCCAGTGACGCGCCAGGTCCGCGTCGCGCCCGGCGACCAGTTCGCCCGTGCCGACCTGGACCAGGCTGGTGCTGAAGGCGGCGTCGGCCTTGATGACCTGGACGAAGGGCGCCATCTCGGCTTCGTGCGAGGTGGCGTTGTCGACGATGAGCAGGCCGTGCGGGCGCAGGACGCGCTTGAGGTCGGCCCACCAGCCCGGATAAGCGGCACGCTCCGAATCGAGGAACACCAGGTCGTAGGCGCTGTCGGGCGCTTCCGCCAGCACCTGGCCGGCTTCGCCTTCGCGCTGGGTGATGGCGGCGTCCAGGCCCGAGGCGACAAAATTCTTGCGCGCCATGGCCAGCTTGTCGGGCGCCATTTCGATGGTGGTGACCTTGCCGCCCCTGGCGGCCACGGCGTCGGCCAGCCAGAGCGTCGAATAGCCGTTCGAGGTGCCCACTTCGAGGATCGCGCGCGCGCCCAGCGAGTCGATGACGTGGGCCAGGAATTGGCCGGTGCCGCGCGTGATGTTGAGCATGCGCCGAGCGCGCTCGTCGTGGGCGGCGTCGTTGGCTTGCCCGAAGTGTTCGATCTCGCGCAGCAGTGCTTGCATTGCCGTGTTCATATTGACAATCCCGACTGGTTGATAATCAGGAAATTATCCCATCTTTCCGCGCCGCTGCGTTGGTCAGCCTGAAATATTGCAAAAAATACAGCAAGGCGGTCAGCCGACGCGCAGCGCCAGCGCGGACCCGGTGTAGGTCGGCGTGGCTGTCATGCCGTCCACGGTGATGGTGCTGAACTGCCGCTCAAGGCGCCGTAACCGTCGGCGGCGTCGAACAGGTTCAGGCGGCCCAGCCTTCCGGATCGTCCATCACCGGGTAGCCGGAGGCCGGATTGGCGCTGCCGCCCACGCCCCGGTTGTTGCCGCTGTCGTTGTACGCGACCGTGGTGGCATCGGGGGCGATGCCGGTGATGCTGGTGCCCTGGCGCGCCGCTGCGCGCCCCCAAGCCCTCGGTCATGCTGTAGCCCTTGCCGAGGCGGTCGTCCAGGTAGGCGCGCCAGCGCCTGCGCCGGCGCGCGCTTCAACGTCGCCTGCATCACGTCGTTGATGTTGGCGTTGTGGATGGCGGCGTTGCGCACGACGCCGTCTGGCCCGCCGTCGTTCGGCACGATGATCCGCGAGCGTGGTTACAGCCTGGTGTGGGTGGGCCGCGATGCAAGGTGCATCGCGGCGCTTCGACCTACTTCAGTGCTGCCAGCGAGGCGGCCGCCACACCATACATGGGCGTGATGTTCATGTTGCCCGGAAAGGACTCGGCATAGGTTGTTGCGCGAGCAAAGGATTTTTCAAAGGGCGCGCGCTGACCGACTGCTTGCATGAAAGCCTGCCCTTTTGGCGAGGAGAGGAAGGCGATAATTTTGCGCGGGTCGGTGTTCTGCGCGTTCAATTGCTCGAAGATGGTTGCACGATAGCCCCCGGCACGCAGGCGCTCATGCAAATTGGCGTAAGCATGAAGCCATGACTCGTATTCAATCGCGTCCCCATAGCCGAACCTGCCGATCGCCATAGGAAACTGCGGTTCGGTAGTCCGCAGGTACGACTGTAACGCTGCGACGCTGTCGGGACTCATTTTACTCACCATTTCCCGGTCGCCCAGGACCATGGCCAGCACCTCCGCCCCGTAGGCGGATTTTTGTCCGACGATCAGTTTAATGAACCCGGCCTGACGATCCTGCGGCACGGAGCGCAGATTGTGCGCCAGCTCACCGACGTAGGCATCGGCGTCCAGCACGTCGGTCTTGCGCCCATGCTCAAGCACGGCCTGCAAGTCCTCTAACGTGCTGGGGCCGCGCGAGACGGCATAGATGGCCGCCAGCGCGATGTCGCGCTGGGGAGAAAAGGCCTGCTTTTTCAGGTCGGCGCCAATCTTGTCGCGCATGCCTTAGTCGCGTGTGTCCGCGTACAGCCCACCCAGAACGCGTATCAAGCCCACTTTTTCCTCGACCGGCGCGGGCCCGCCGAGCCCGGCGCGTAGCAGGGCGATGTTGGCCGCGGTGGGGGCTGGCGGCGTTATACGTAACCGTTCGATTGCGTTTGTGCGCGCCGCCGCGCTCCCGGCTGCGGCATACGCCTGCAGCGCGGCCTGGGCACTCTGAGCGCCCTGGCCAACCTGGGCACCTTGCCCGCCTTGCGCACCCTGGAATGCGCGTTGCGGCGCACTTGGCGGCCCGCCTTGCGCGTTCACCGCATCCGAGAATAACGCCATGGATGCGAGCAATATCAATGAAGATGTTTTCATGCGAGGCTCCTAGTTAAACGACTTTAATCTGTCAAACATGGTCGTGGGCAGGACTGGCGGCTTGAACAGCGTATCGACGCGATCGCTCCACAACGATTGCGCCCTCGTCCACGGCTGGACGTATCGCGTTCCCTGCCTCAACATGACGCTGACGAACGTGTCGCAGCGAAACGAGCCGCGCTTGGCGTCGTGGTATTTGTCGGAAAACTGGGCGGTCCGGTAATCCGGCAGGAGCGTGTAGTCGACGCCGATCAGTTGCTGCTGTTTGGCCTAGCAGCCTGTCGGACTTGGGATCGTCGGCTGCAAAAATACCTGGGACGGTCCATATTTCGCCGCTTTCTCGGCCAATAGCTCGCTATTGGCACTGCGAAATCGTCAAAATCTGGCGTCGCCCAGCTATTTTTTCGCTTCGACTCCCCAAGTCCGACAGGCTGCTAGCGGACGATGGCTTCCCGTGCCAGTAGCGAGATATGCTTTTCGCCGTTGGTCGGGCAATCGGTGTCGTAGCAGGTCGGCTCGATCACGCCGTCGGGTATATTCGGTCTGGCCGTTCCCCAATAGCGCGCGATGCTCTTGAAATCAGTGAGGTTGACAAGCTTGATCGCGTTTGTTCCGCCCTCGCTGTCCTCGACGACCTGGTCGCCGTTCCACAGGCCGATATGGCCGATGAAGAAGAGCGGAACGCTGTGGGTGTCGAGTTCGCGCCCGACCACATCGCCCTTTTGACGCGGGTCATTCTCGCCATTATCGACGCCGATGTCCACAGTGGGGTGTTGAGGCGGCTATAGACCACCAGGTTGCCGTCGTCCTGGACGCTAAGCCACTCGCCCGGATTGCCATGGGTGCCGGTATTCCACAGCGGTACGGCGAACTTGCTGTATTCGACGAAATTGCCATCGCCTTGCATCACGGCGAACTCCCCGTTCTTGCTCATGCGATAGCGTACCAATCCATCATTGCGGTACATCACCAGGCTACCGTCGGACTGCATGTTGAGCGTATAGGCCCCCTGCGGCGACTGGAGGTACTGGCCGCGCACAAGAAATTCATTGGGGGTCAGCGTGCTGGCGGCGAAGCCTAGCGTGGCGATACACGATAGACAAACACCAAGTAGATTCTTTTTATTACGTAGCATTATCTTCTCCAGAAATTGATGAAATAGCTGGTCGCACGCGAACTGGCCATGCGCCCGGTCAAGACTTTTATACCCCCGTGATGTGGCGCTTGCAATCGGAGCGCGAACCATATTTTCCGTCCCTGTTTCAAGTCAATTTCCGCATATAAAAGATTCACGCAGCGATCCATCATCGTCACAACGAGTATCAATGTCGTCCTTGGATTTTCCAATCGAGACATGACACACTCACGCCAGGCATTGCTGCCGGCGAGCCGCGCGCGCCTGGCATCCTGTCCGCCGAGGCGGCGGCGTATCAGCAGAGCGGTGCGGGTGTGCGCGGCTGGGCTTCGTTGTCGCAGCAATTACCAGAACATCGCATCTATTCCGAAAAGTAGCGGCGGGCGTCGCCGCGCTGGTTGGTGGCGGCCGTGTCGACAATGGCAAGCGCGTCCGGCAGCGGCACGCTGTCGGGCGCGCCCTGGTCGGGCGGCGCGGCCGGGATCGCCAGCGGCGCCTCGGCTTGGCTTTCGTGGTCGTCGTGGCTGCCGCATGCGCCCAGGGCGAGCGCCGTTCCGATGGCGATGGCGAGGGGAGGCGGCGGTGCAGGGCGGTGTGAACAAGCATGGTCGGGTCGGTCAGCTTGCATCGGAGCCGGGGAAATAGCCGCTCAGCATGACAAGCCGATGACAACGATTTCATGCCGCCTTGCCGACATGCTGCGGTCATATTCGACATATATGATCGACAACTTTCCAGCGCATCCACGGAGCCACGCATGTCCACCAGCAGACGCACCTTTCTCAGCCTGGCTTCGGCCGGCGCCGCCAGTACCTTGTTCCCCGACCTGATCCGCGAGGCGCTGGCCGTGCCGGCCAATAACGTCACCGGCACCATCGCCGACGTCGAGCACGTGGTCATCTTCATGCAGGAAAACCGGTCCTTCGATCACTATTTCGGCAGCTTTCCGGGCGTGCGCGGCTTCGACGATCCGCGCGCCATCACGCTGCCGAGCGGCAAACCGGTGTGGTACCAGCCGGACGCGGCCGGCAGCCACGTGCTGCCGTTCCACTTCGACGCCAAAAACACCAGCGCGCTCTCGCTCGGCACCGACCATTCGTGGAAGGGCGCGCAAGCCACCTGGCAGGGCTGGGACGCCTGGGTCAAGAAAAAGTCGCCGCAGAGCATGGGTTACTTCGATCGCGGCGACCTGCCGTTCTACTACGCGCTGGCGGACGCCTTCAGCATCTGCGACGCCTACCACTGTTCGATTTTCGGCCCCACCGATCCGAACCGCTTCTATTCGCTGTCGGGCACCAGCCGTGGGCGCATGAGTTCCCTGGGCAGCCTGTACAACGTCAACGCGGCCGGCTACTACAACAACGATCCCCGCTACGACAACGTGTCGGCCGCCACCACGGCCAGCGCGCCGACCTGGCGCACCTACGCCGAGGTGCTCGAAGCGAACGACGTCAGCTGGAAGGTGTACCAGGAATGGGATAATTACGGCGACAACTACCTGGCGTACTTCAGGCAGTTCCGGGTCAACCCCGACGGCAGCCGCCTGTCGCCCGACAGCGCCCTGTACCAAAAGGGCCGCACGCTCGCGCCCGGTTCGACCGAAGCCAATGCGCGCGGCACCAAGGGCGACTCGATGGTGGCCGACTTCGCCGCCGACGTGCGCTACAACCGCCTGCCCAAGGTCTCGTGGATCGTCGCGCCCAACGACTACACCGAGCACTCGCCGAACTCGCCCAACGCCGGCGAAAACCTGACGGCGCGCCTGCTGGCGGCGCTGGTGGCCAATCCGGTGGTGTGGTCCAAGACCGTGTTCCTGCTCACGTACGATGAAAACGACGGTTTCTTCGACCACGTGCCACCGAACATTCCGCCGCTCGACCCGAGCATGGGCCGCACCACGCTCGCTGACGTCGGCGCCGACGAAAACCTGGCTGGCGTGCCGGTGGGCCTCGGGCCGCGCGTGCCGATGCTGGTCATTTCGCCGTGGAGCCGTGGCGGGCGCGTTTGCTCGCAAGTGTTCGACCACACGTCCAAGCTGCGCTTCCTGGAAGAGTGGCTCACGCTCGGGCTGAAGAAGAACCGCGCCGGCGTTACGCTGGAAAATATTTCGCCGTGGCGGCGCGTGGTGTGCGGCGACCTGACGTCGGCCTTCGATTTCAAGTCGCCCAACAGCGCCTGGCCGGCCAGCGTGCCCAAGTCGACCGCGTATGCGCTGGTGTCCGGCAAGCCGTACCCGGCCCCGCCGGCCCGGCAAACCCTGCCGCTGCAGGAACCCTGCAAGACCGTCACCGGCACGCGCCATGCCTGCGCGCTGCCGTATGTGCTGGGCGCGCACGCGACGGCGGGCGCCGGCAAGCAGGTCGAACTGTCGTTCGTCAACAGCGGCAAGGCCGGGGCGGCCTTCATCGTGTACTCGAACGCGCGCGGCGACGGACCGTGGTACTACACGGTCGAAGCGGGCAAGCGCATCGACCGGGAAACGTGGAACTGGAGCGGGGCGCGCTATCACCTGAGCGTGACCGGCCCGAACGGCTTCCTGCGCGAACTGGCCGGCGGCACGGCGCCGGGCGCGGCCAGGCCGGAAGTGCAGGTCAACTACGACCTGGCCGGCGCCAATGTGCACCTGCTGCTGTCGAACGTGGGCGGCGCGGCCGCCTGCACCTTCACCATGACCGACAACGCCTACGGCGCCGCCGTCTCGACCTACGTGGTGGCGGCCGGGCGGCAGCAATTGGTGCAGTGCCTGCTGGCCGGCAGCTTCGGCTGGTACGACTACAGCATCGGCTGCGATGCCGATCCGGAGTATCTGCGCCGCGTGGCCGGCCACGTGGACAACGGCGCGCCGGGCCGCACCGATCCGGCCATCGGCGCCAACCGCCGCCGCGTGGTGCTGACGGCCAGCGCCTCGGTGGTGGCGCGCGGGGCCAGCGTGAGCGTGACCTACGCCGCGCCGGCCGGCAAGCGCGATCCGAAAAACTGGATCGGACTGTATCCGGCCAACGCCACGCCGGGCACCGGCCAGCCTGCACTGCAATGGGCGACTGTGGCGGCGGCGAACGGCACGCATGCCTTCGATACGGCCAGGCTGGCGGTGGGCGACTACATGGTCTGGTATTTCCATCAGGGCGGCTACGTGGCGCTGGGCGAGGCGCTCACGCTGAGCGTGACCCAGTTTGCCACGAGCACGCCGGCCATCAAACGCGGCGCGCCGATCGGGTTCACGTTCGCCATTCCCGCCAGCCGGGTCGCCGCCAGGAACTGGATCGGCATCTACCGCGCCGGCACCTCGCCGGGGGCGGGCAGCTCGGCCATCTGGCAGTACGCCGCGCAGGCCGGCGCCAGCGTCACCTTCGACAGCAACAGCCTCACGCCGGGCGCCTACAGCGCCTGGCTGCTGTACAACGACGGCTACGCCGCGCTGGGCGGGCCGCTGACGATCAACGTCGCCTGATCTATTTACTTCACCGGAAGAGCAACCATGTTCAAGCGATTCAAACAGACGGCCCTGGCCGTCGCCTTGCTGGCCGCCTGCACCGCCGGCGCCACGGCGGGCGTGCTGCGGCTCGAGCAGCGCGGCGCACTGGCGCAGGCCGGCCAGATTCTGCAGTCCAGCAATTTTGACGACTTCGGGGCCGGCTATCACTTCCCCGGCAGCGCTTTCACGCGCGGCGGGGTGCGCTACAACTCGGCTGAAAACCTGGTCGTGGGCGGCGGCACCGGGTTTTCCATCGGCCAGTCGCGGCCGGTGATGTCGAACGAATACTGGTCACCGATCGAAGGCAGCATCGGCGGCGACGTACCTTACACCCTGTTCGGCTTCGACGCGGCGGTGACGGGCGGCAGCGTCGACGTCATCGTGGCGACCAATCTGGGCAGCTACCTGTTCGACGGCCTCCTGCTGCAAGACGGGCTGGCGGGGCTGGACTTCCTCGGTTTCCAGGCCACCGGGGGCGAGTATTTTACCGGCTTCGCGCTGCGCAGCATGGGCGAGGGCTACCTGGCCGGCATCACCAACGTGGCGCTGGGCGACGCGCGCACGGCGCTGCCGGAACCGGGCGCCATGGGCTTGCTGCTGATCGGGCTGGGTCTGCTGCTGGGAAGGGTGCGCGGCTTTACAGGCACGCCGCTTTTCCATTAAACCCGCAGGGCCGCAGCGGTACGCGGCCATGCTTTTCAAACCAGTCCACCTGGAGCACCTCCCCCAAATGACCAGGTAAGTTCCTTCGTCTTCGTTCGCAGCACCCGCCCTGGCAGCCTTCGCGCGCCGGCTTGGTGTTGCGTCACATGGATACTGGCAGGAGCTTCATTTTGGCCATGCATTCCAATGCGGCGTGCGCCGTTTCCATTTCCGTTTCCATTGCCGCTTCCATTTCCCTGCGGCGCGTCTCGCTTGCGTTCTCGCCCGAGCGCCTGTTGCTCGATGATGTCCTGGGGCTCACGCACAGCCTGGCGTGGAGCGCGGCGGGCTGGCGCCTGCGCGCGCTGGACTGAGGCGGCGAGGAGAGGTGTCAACAAAAACACGGCCGGCGCGTTGGTGGGTATGATGGCGGCGGAGCGTTGCTCCAACTTCGCATCAACCCTTAACAAGACCAACAAATGAAAAAAATCACCACCCGGCTGGCGACGCTGGACGACATCGACTCGCTCGCCACTTTGTTCGACGCTTACCGCCAGTTTTATGCGCTGGCCCCGGACCCGGCCCTGGCGCGCCATTTCATCCTCGACCGCATGCTGGGCAACGAATCGGTGCTGCTCATCGCCGAAGATGAAACGGGCACGGCCGCCGGCTTTTGCCAGATGTACCCGACTTTCTGTTCGCTGGCCGCCGCGCCCATCTACGCGCTGTACGACCTGTTCGTGCTGCCCGAGGCGCGCCATCTCGGCGCCGGCCGCGCCCTGATGCTGGCCGCCGAAGCGCACGCCCTGCGCAACGGCGCCGTGCGGCTCGACCTGACCACCGCCAAGACCAACCTGGCGGCCCAGGGCCTGTACAGCGGGCTCGGCTGGAAACGCGACGATATCTTCTACGCATACAGCAAAACCCTGGCTGCGTAGTTTGATCTGGCACAAGGTCAGGCGAACAATTTTTCACCCATTGCGGAGCAAGGTCAAACAGGCGTACATTAGCGTCTTCATAAGCTTGATCAGGAGATCAGCAATGGGTTCCAGTAAATTTTTACGTTTGAGTTTGCTCGCCGCTGTCGCCCTCGGCGTGGCCGCCGTTCCCGTGGCGGCGCGCGCCGACGAAACCTGCAATTCGCCCTACATGTCGGGCCTGATCAAGGGGCAGGAAGATTATCTGTACGTCTGGACCCTGGGCGTGAAGGGCGTGGGCGACGGTTTCGACAAGATGGTCACCATGGACGTCAATCCAGCCTCGAAAAAATTCGGCCAGGTGATCGCCCAGGTATCCGTCGGCAAGCGCGGCGAGGCCCATCACATGGGCTTTACGGATGACCGTCGCTTTCTCTGGGCGGGCGGGCTGGACGACAGCAAGATCTACGTGTTCGACGTGCACACCGATCCGGCCAAGCCGAAGCTGGTGAAAACGATCGACGACTTCGCCAAGCGCTCGGGCTATGTCGGCCCGCACACGTTCTACGCGCTGCCGGGCCGCATGCTGATCGGCGCACTGTCGAACGACAAGGACCGTGGCGGCGTGACCGGCATGGCGGTCTATAACAGCAAGGGCGACTTCATCGCCAGGCACGCCATGCCGACCACGAACGGCGGCGATGGCTACGGCTACGATATCGCGATCAGCCCGGGCAAGAACGTGATGCTGAGCTCGAGTTTCACGGGCGCGGTCAATTACATGACCGATCTCGGCAAGCTGATCAAGGATCCGGCGGCGATGAAGCAGTTCGGCAACACCATGGTGATGTGGAACCTGAAATCGATGCAGCCCGAAAAGGTGCTCAACGTACCCGGCGCGCCGCTCGAAATCCGCTGGTCGCTCAAGGAAGGCGATGAGTGGGCCATCACCGCCACCGCGCTGACCTCGAAGATCTGGCTGGTCAAGAAAGATGCGGCCGGCGCCTGGCAGGCCAAGGAAGTGGCCACGATCGGCGACCCGGCCAAGGTGCCGTTGCCGGTCGACCTGTCGATCACGGCCGATGGCAAGGGCTTGTGGGTCAACACCTTCATGGATGGCACCACGCACTATTTTGACATCAGCAATCCGGAAGCCCCGAAAGAAACCTATTCCAAGCGCACCGGTTCGCAGGTGAACATGGTGTCGCAAAGCTGGGACGGCAAGCGCCTGTACATCAGCAGTTCGCTGCTGGCCAACTGGGACAAGAAGGGCGCCGACGACGAGCAGTTCGTCAAGCTGTTCGCCTGGGATGGCAAGGAACTGAAAGAAACCTTCAAGGTCGACTTCGCCAAGCTGAAACTGGGCCGCGCGCACCACATGAAGTTCGGCGCCGCTCCCGGCCGCAGCAGCGCCGATGCGGGGCAGGGCGCGTCGCAGCCCGTCGTGCGCGTGGCGGGCCGCTGACTTGGGCCTGCCGGCATGGGCGCTGGCGCTGGCGGCGCTCACGCCGCTGACGCCGTTGGCCAGCGCGGCGCCGGCGCAGTTCGCGCTGCCGGCGCCGGGCGCCTACAAGCTCGAACGCATCCACAAGGCGCCCGATGGCATCGTGCTCGACAGCGATGGCAGCCGCCATCGGCTGTCGGAATTTACCACCGGTAAAGTCACGCTGTTTTCCCTGATCTATACCTACTGCACCGACGCCAAGGGTTGCCCGCTGGCGTACGAAACCTTGCACAGCCTGAAGAAAACCCTGGGCCAGGACCCGCGCACGCGCGACAAGGTGCGCTTTGTGAGCATGAGTTTCGATCCCACCTACGATACGCCGCCGGCCATGCGCAGCTATGGCGGGCTTGATGCGCGCGAGCGCGGCGGGGTCGACTGGCGCTTTCTGACCAGCCGCTCGAACGCCGAGCTGGCGCCGATCCTGGACGGCTTCGGCCAGGATGTGTCGGTGGCCGCCGAGCGCGCGCCCGGGCAGCGCGCGCCGACCCTGTCGCACCTGCTCAAGGTGTATCTGATCGATGCCAGCGGCACCGTGCGCGAAATCTATTCCACTTCCTTTCTTCAGCCCGGCGTGGTGCTGAACGACATCCGTACGCTGCTGCTTGAAAGCAAAAGCAAGCCTTGACCCTGGCCGGATCGGGCATCGATGGGCGCCGCGAGCCGCGCATCGATGAGCGGCGACTGGCAGGCCGCTCAAGCTTTGGCACTGTGCTTACATATGACAATCAGGACGCTTTGTCAATTTCCAAAAACACATGGAAGATGATGAAAAGCACCGAATTTCGCATGTCGCCTAGTTTTCAATAGGAAATTCCAATACGCCGCCCTCTCTTGTTATCCCTGCAAGGGACCGACGCCAGAGATGGGCTCTCATAGCGCAACCCACGTCGTCGCGCATGCAGGGTGGGTAGGCCGGCACCGTGCTGATACTCATGTGAGCAAGCCGCATCCCCGCACAAATTTCCATGTAGAAATATCTAGAATGTTGACTCTATGCGCACGGACTTGTCGGTGTTGCATTTTTGTCTCATTTCCATTAAGCACTTTGTAAGATGTTGTTTGTATGAATATAATGTCGTCGCGCAAGAAAAGTGTTGTCTTTGCATCCATGTCGTCGCTCCACAGTCCGCCTTTCCCACCGCGCAGTAGTTCCCGTTCGATTCCCAATCGCAGTCAGCGATGCCGCGTGCATTGCGGGCGATTTATTGCCCGCATTCTCAATTGATGAAGCCAATCATGTTTAAAAGTGCCTTGCCCATGTTGAAGTCCCGATCATCGTCCGTGTTTGCCGGCCTGCTCCGGCTGGCGGCGATTGCCTTGCTCGGCCTGCCATTGCAGGCCGCCGCGGTCGATATGCTGGTGTCGCGCCTGACCGACACGCCCGATCCGGCCGTGCGCGGCGGCACGATTGTGTATTCCGCCTCGGTGACCAACAACACCAGCGACATCGCCAACGACGTCAAGATCGTATTCACGCTCGATGCGCAGACCAGCTTCGTGTCGGTGAGCGATAACGCCTGCGTGTACGCTGCCGGGACCAACAAGGTCACCTGTAGTTACGCCACGGTGGCGGGCGATGGCGCCGGCGCGGGAACCGCCGACCTCAAGGAGATCGACCTGACCGTGCGCACCCTGGCCGGCGCCGGCCAGACGGTCAGCATGCTGGCGGCGGTGAGCACGACCGATCCGGACAGCAACGCCGGCAACAATTCGCTGTCGCAGCTGACCACCATCGACAACGGCGCCGACCTGGCGCTGGTCCTGAGTGGCTCGCCCGGCAGCCTGATGGCCAGCGGCACCCTGGTGTACACCGCCAACCTGACCAATAACGGTCCGGATACGGCCGGCGCCACCAAGGCCACCTTCACCCTGAGCCCGAACCTGACTTACCAGAGCGCGGCCGGTTCCGGCTGGTCGTGCGGCGCGGCGGGGCAGGTGGTGACGTGTACCACGCCGGGCGCGGTCAAGGGCGCCTTGCCGCTCATTACCATCAACACCAAGGCGACCGGCACCACCACCGGCACCATCACCACCACCGGCGTGGTCACCATCAGCGGCAGCGCGACCGACTTCAATAACAGCAACGACGCGTCCTCGGTCAACACCATCATCACCGTCGGCACCGACCTGGCAGTGACCAAGACCGTTTCGCAAGGCCTGGTCGGCAGCGGCCAGCCAGTCAGCTTCACCCTGGCGCCACGCAACCTGGGCCCGATGCTGGCCACGAACGTGGTGGTCAGCGACAGCGTGCCCGCCGGCTTTGTCGTGATCGGCGCCACCGGCACCGGCTGGACCTGCACCGTGAACGGCCAGAACGTCAGCTGCACCCGCCCGACCTATGCCGTCGGCGCCGCACAGGACATCGTCATCAGCGCCACCGCGCCGAGCGTGCAGGCGCAAACCAACGCCACCAATACCACTACCATCGGCAGCGACACGCCGGATGGCGACACCAGCAACAACAGCGGCTCGGTCAATGTCAGCATCGTGCCGGACGGCATCGACCTGTCGATCACCAAGACCAAGACCCCGAACCCGGTTGCCCAGGGCGGCAGTATGGTCAGCACCATGCGCGTGACCAACCAGGGTCCGGGCGCGGCGCTTGCCGGTGAAGTCAAGATCGTCGACACCTTGCCGGTGGGCGAAACCTTCGTCGGCGCCAGCGGCGCCAACTGGACCTGCGCGCCGCAAGCCGGCCAGGACATCACCTGTACCTACAACCTGCCGCTGGCACTCAATGCGCAGACCTCGAACCTGGTCCTGACCACCACCGCGACCCTCGCCGGCACCCTGACCAATACCGCCTGCGCGGCCTACACCGACAGCAACGGCGCTAAGATCGACCCGATCGTGGCGAACAACTGCGTCAGCGCGACCTCGCAATCGACCCAGACCCCCAACGCCGCCGATTTGCAACTGGGCAAGGCGGCCGCCCCGGGCACCCTCAACTGGAACGCGCCGACCATTACCTACACGCTGACCATCACCAATGCCGGTCCGGGCGAATCGACCAACGTGGTGCTGTCCGACCCGATTCCTGGCTACATTCCCAACAAAACCGTGGTGAACGCAGCCAAGAGCGGCGGCACCAGTCCGGCGGGCTTCACCTGCACCCCGGGTGCGATGGTGACCTGTTTCCTCAGCAGCGGCACGATGGCGGTCGGCTCCAACGTGGAAATCACCGTGACGGTCACGCGTCCCCTGCTCGACAGTAGTGGCCAGCCCGGCAACAAATGGGTGAACGCGGCCAGCGTACGTTCCAACGCGCAGGGCGACCCGGTCCCGGCGAATAACGTCGCTACCGCCGACGTGCAAGTCGACCCGGTCGCCGACGTGAGCGTCGTCAACACCGTGACTCCTGGCTCGGTACCGGCCGGCACCAACGCCACCTATGTGATGACGATCAATAACAACGGCCCATCGAGCGCGAACGGCGTGACCGTCACCGATGTGTTCACGATCCCCGAAGGCTCGATGACCGTGCTGTCGGTCAGTGCCAGCAACGGCGGCGTATGCCAGCCTTACGATCCGGCCACCCGGACCATCAGCTGCGCCATGGGCAACATGGACTCCGGCGCGACCCGCACCATCACGGTCGTGACGCGTCCCGACTACATGGACAACCAGCCGAATCCGCGCACCATCGGCAGCACCGCCACGGTCGCAACGAGCAGCAACGACAGCGACATGGGCAACAACACCTCGTCGAACACGCTGGCAGTCACCCCGGCCACGCTCGACCTGCTGGTCAACAATACCGACAACGTCGATCCGATGGGCTTCGTGCCTGGCGCCGCTGTCTTCCCGGACAACGTGGTCACCTACCGCAACGCCATCACCAACCGCGGTCCGTCGGTCGCCACCCACCTCAAGCTGAGCTATGTCATGAAGCCGCCTGCCGGCAAGACCATGACCTTCCTGGGCGGCAAACTGCTGCCGGATGGACAGGCGTATACCAATTACTGTAACCAGGTGAACACCCAGGTAACGGGACCGGCGCAGATGACGGTGACGTGTAATTTCCCGACTTCCGATATCCTGATGGGCAACAATGCCAGCACCGACCTGTACCTCGACTTCCGCGTCGACAGCCAGCCGACCGGCTCGGGCGACACTTACCAGTCGACGGTCACGGTCTCCTCGCGCGAACCGGAAGCGCTGACGCCGAACAACTCGGCCGACCAGAGCACCACCATCAAGATGCGGGTCGACCTGAAGATGTCCAAGGCCGCCTTCGCCTGGAACGGCGCCGCCAACGTGAGCGCCACGGCAGTGCAGCTGCGCCAGCCATTCTTCTGGGTTTTGACCCTGAACAATACCGGTCCGGGCAACAGCAACGGCACCGTGATCAATGACGTGCTGCCGGCCGGCCTGACGGTCTACACCGGCGGCGCGGCCGCGCCGTACAACGCGGCGCCATACAACGCGGGCCTGACCTGGAGCACCAACAACGCAGCGCCGACCAGCGGCACCTGCGCTGGCGCCGGCGCCACGATCAACTGCAACCTCGGCTTGCTCGAAGCGAACAAGTCGGCCACCGTGCGCATTCCGGTGATTGCCACCGTCGCCAACCCGGCGCTGGAAAACTGCGGCACCGCCACCACCAGTGACGTCGAACGCACCGCCGTCGACAACCGCGGCTGCGCCACGGTGGCCGTGCAGCCTTCTTCGATCGCCGGCTTCGTGTACGAAGACAACAACAACGACGCCGCCAAGGCAGCGGGCGAAACCGGCATTGCCGGCGCCACCCTGCGCCTGGACGGTACCGATATCTACGGCAATGCCGTGGCCAACGTCACCACCATCACCACCGCCGGCGGCGCTTATGTATTCAATAACCTCTCGCCAGGTACCTACAAGGTCACCGAAGTCCAGCCGGCGACCTACCTCGACGGCAAGGATGCCGCCGGCACCGCCGCTGGTACCGCCAGCGACGCCACGGCCGACGAGATCAGCAACATCGTGCTGCCGGCCAGCACCAACGCCACCGGCTACCTGTTCGGCGAACTGAAACCGGCGTCTCTGTCGGGCTTCGTCTTCGTCGACCTCGACAAAGACGCCGTGCGCGACGTGACCGGCGTTCCGGCAACCGATGAGAGCGCCGGCGTGACCAGCGTGACCATGACCCTCTCGGGCAACGACGACTTCGGCCCGGTGAACGCCATCGTGCAGACCGGCGCCAACGGTTCGTACAGCTTCGCCAACCTGCGCCCGGGTACCTACCAGGTGGTGCAGCAAACCCTGTCGGGCGTGACCCACACCGGCATGACCATCGGCAGCAAGGGCGGCAACGACGGCGCCACCGTGCTGGCCGCGAATACCCCGGTACTCGGCCTGACCAAGCGCACCATCGGCAACGTGCTGCTCGCTTCGGGCGACAATGCGATCAACAACAACTTCGGTGAAACCGGCCAGGGCCTGGGCGGCGCCGTATATGCCGACCTGAACAACAATGGCGTCAAGGATGCGGGCGAACCCGGCATTCCGGGCGTGCAAGTGACCCTGTCGGGCAATACCTCGACCGGCACCAGCGTGTGCGTGGCGATTTCGCCGAACCCGTGCACCATCGTCACCGACAGCAACGGCAGCTACAGCTTCACCGGCCTGCCATCGAGCGACGCCACCGGCTACGTGCTGGCCGAGCAAAGCCAGGCAACGGCGCCACTGTCGAACTACGCCGACGGCATCGACGCGGTCGGCACCGTCAATGGCATGCCGCGCGGCAGCATGACGAATGACAAGTTCAGCGGCATCGTGATCGGCACCGGCCAGTTCGGCAGCAACTACAACTTCGGCGAATCGACGGCCGCCCTGTCGGGCAAGGTCTATCTGGACGCCGACCGCAGCGACACCTTCAATGGCGCCGACACCCCGTTGCCGAACGTCACTGTGACCCTGTCGGGCACCACCGCGACCGGTGCGAATGTCTGCACCATCATCAGCACCTGCGTCGGCAAGACCGACGCCAACGGTAACTACAGCTTCACCGGCCTGCCAGCCAGCAATGGCGCCGGCTATACCGTCGTCGAAACCCAGCCGGTCGACTTCATTGACGCGACCAATACGCTCGGCACCGGCGCCGCCGTGCCCGGCAGCCTGGGCGTGATTGGCGACAGCGCCTTCAATGGCGTGGTGCTCACCGCCGGCCAGAAGGGCATCAACTACCTGTTTGGTGAAGCCACCGGCAAACTGAGCGGCTTTGTGTATGCCGACAAGAACAACAACGGCGTCATGGACGCCGGCGAAACCGGCATCGGCGGCGTGTCCCTGGCCCTGACCGGCACGGCGGCCAGCGGCGGCAACGCCTGCGGCGCGCCGACCTGCACGGCCACCACCAACCCCGACGGTTCGTACGCCTTCAGCTTCCTGCGCAACGCCAACGGCGCCGGTTACACCGTCACCGAAACCCAGCCTGTCGCTTACCTGGACGGCATCACCCGCAAGGGTAAGGTCGGCGCCGCGCCGTGCGCGGCTTGCGTCGACAATGTGGCCAACGTGATCGGCACCATCGCCTATGCGGTGGAAAAGACCCACAGCGACTTTAACTTCGGCGAACTGCTGCCGGCCAGCGTGAGCGGTGTTGTCTACGCGGACAGCAACCAGAATGCGTCGCTCGACAAGGACGAACAGATTGCCGGCGTGACCGTCACCCTGACCGGCCTTGACGACCGCGGCGCGGCCGTCAGCCTGACCACGACCACCGCGGCCGATGGCAGCTACCGTTTCGACAAGCTGCGTCCGAGCAGCGGCGCCGGTTACACCGTCACCGAAACCCATCCGGCCGGCTTTAACGATTTTCCAGGCAATACCGGCTCGCTGCCGGGCACCATTGGCGCCGTCGCGGCCGGCGTAGCCGTACCGAACAGCATCAGTGGCTTGCAACTGGTGCAGGGCGACGCCGCCGTGAACTATAACTTCCGCGAAATCGGCGCCAGCATTGCCGGCGCGGTGTACTTCGACGTCAACAACAACGGCGTGCGCGACAGCGGTGAGCCGCCATTCCCTGGCGTCACCGTGCGCCTGGTCGGCCCGACCCCGCGTACCGTGGTCACCGGCGCCGATGGCAGCTTCCTGTTCACCGGCCTGATGGCGGGCAACTACAGCATCGTCGAAACCCAGCCGAACGGCGTGGACGATGGCCGCGATACGGCCGGCTCGCTCGGCGGCACCATCAACGCCCCGAAAAACAGCATCGGCGGCATTAATCTGACGCCAGGCGCGGCAGGCGTGAACTATCTGTTTGGCGAACGCAATGCGCCTGGCGCCAACGGTTCGCTGGCCGGTACCGTGTATGTGGACGCCAATAAGGATGGCAAGCGCGACAGCGGCGAGCAATTGCTGGCCGGCGTCACCCTGACCCTCACCGGCGTCGATGCCAAAGGCGCCCCGGTCACCTTGACCGCGCAGACGGACAGCAACGGTAACTACCTGTTCCCGTTCCTGATCCCTGGCAACTACAACCTGGTCGAAACCCAGCCAGCCAAGTGGTCCGACTTCGAGGCCGCCACCGGCACCAAAATCGGTACCTTGGGCGGCGGCGCGGCCGGCTTGAACGCAGTCACCGCGATCCTGATTCCCGCCGCCGGCGGCGCGGCAACCGGTTACGACTTCCGCGAGTTCGATCCGAACGTGGTCGTCGGTCCGGCCAAGCTCGGCGGTCATGTGTACGTCGATGGCAACAAGAATGCCAAGCGCGAGCCGGGCGAAGCCCTGGCCGGCGTGACCGTCACCCTGACCGGTGTCGACGCCAAAGGCGTGCCGATTCCCGCACGCACCACCCAGACGGGCGCCGACGGCAGCTATCTGTTCGAGAACCTGGTTCCGGGCACTTACACCGTGGTCGAAACCCAGCCAGCCGCTTATGGCGAATTCCCGACCAACACCGGCAGCGCCATCGGCACCGCCGGAGGCACCCTGGACGCGGGTCCGAACAAGACCACGGCCATCGTGATCGCCAGCGGCACCGATGCGCAAGACTACAATTTCCGCGAAGTGGGCGCCAGCCTGGCGGGCGTGGTGTATCGCGACGACAACCATAATGGCGTGCAAGACGCGGGCGAGCCTGGCATTGCCGGCGTGCCGGTCAGCGCCGTTGGCAGCAAGGGCGAAGCAGGGCGCGCCACCACCGGCGACGATGGCCGCTTCGTGATCGTTGGCTTGCCAGCGGACACCTACAGCCTGGTGGAAACCCATCCGGCCGCCTATATCGACGGCAAGGAAACCGCCGGCAAGATCGACGGCGCCGTTGCAGGCACGGTCGACAACAGCGGCTTCGACGCGAGCGCGCCGAAGAACACCATCGGCGCCATCAAGCTCGGCGTGGCGCAAAACGGCGTGGATTACCTGTTCGGCGAACGCCGCGCACGCCTGGAAGGCTATGTGTATGTGGACGCCAACAACAACGGCCAGATGGACGCGGGCGAAACCCCGTTGCCGGGCGTACATGTGACCATGACGGGCGGCGAGAACTGCGCGCAAGGATGCGTGGCAGTCACCGGCGCCGACGGCAAGTATGTGTTCGAGAACCTGGTTCCCGGCCGCTACACCCTGGTCGAGTCGCAAACCGACCTGCCGACCTCGAAGTACATGGATGGCAAGGAAACCGCCGGCGTCGCAGGCGGCACGGTGGACAACAGCAGCTTCGGCACCGCGCCGTCGCAAAACACGATCGCGCAGATCGACGTCACCAGCGACAAGCTGGCGGCCAACAACGGCGTGATCGGTGGCAACCTGTTCGGCGAGCGCGTGCGTCCGGGTCCTGAAGTCAAGGCCCCGATCATCAGCGGCTATGTCTGGATGGACCGCGGCCATACCCGCACCCGTCCGAACGACCATGAAGGCGTGAAGGATTGGACCGTGACCCTGACCCAGAACGGCAAACCGATCTGCACGGTCAAGAGCGATGCGAACGGTTTCTACCAGTTCGACAACCTGCGTTGCCCTGGCTACGAAGGCACGGGCCTGCCGACCGGTCCCGGCTTCGACATCAGCTTCACCAAGGATGGCAACGGCATGCCGAACGTTCCGACTTCGGCCGGTAACGCAGGCAAGCCGGCCGCTGGCGTGATCCGCGACATCACCTTGACCGACAACAGCGACATTACCGAGCAGAACTTGCCGCTGAACCCGTCGGGCGTGGTGTACGACAGCGTCACCCGTCAACCGGTGCGTGGCGCGGTCGTGACCGTCATCGGTCCGGCCGGCTTCGATCCGGCGCGTCACTTGCTGGGCGGCCTGGCGGCAGTCAACCAGACCACCGGTAGCGATGGCGTGTACCAGTTCTTCCTGCAAAACGGCGCGCCGGCCGGTACCTACAAGCTGGCGATCAGCACCTATCCGATTGGCTACGTGCCGGCCGAATCGGCGAAGATTGCGTCGTGCCAGGGTGCGCTGTCGGTCGCGGCCAATGCCAATGTGGCGCTGGTCCAGAAGTCCAACGGTGCTCCGGCAACCGGTGTCAACCTGCACAAACCGGGCGCCTGCGTTGGCCTGGTGCCGGGCGGGGCGGACACGACCCAGTATTACTACACGTTCACGGTTGGTCCGAACGGCGCACCGGTGGTCAACAACCACCTGCCGATCGACAAGGTCGAAGCGGCTGGCCTGGCGCTGACCAAAACCGGCGACAAGCAGCAACTCGAGTTCGGCGAAAGCCTGCTCTACACCCTGACCGTGCGCCAGACCAGCGGCACCGCGGTAGCACAGGCAACGGTGCGCGACAGCCTGCCGGCCGGCTTCTCGCTGGTGCCTGGCACCGTCAAGGTCGATGGCAAGCCGGTGGCCGATCCGGCCGTGGTGGCGGGTCCCGTACTGGCCTTCAATCTGGGTCCTTTGGCCAGCAACAAGCAAGCGGTACTGACCTACCGCCTGCGCGCCGGCGTCGGCAGCCTGCAGGGCGACGGCATCAACCGCGCGATTGCGTATGCCTGCAACGTGGCCAGCGGCTGCGTCACGCCGGGCTCGTACCAGCCGGTACCAAGCGCTTACCCGTCCAACCGCGCCGAGTACAAGGTGCGCCTGACCGGTGGTGTGTTCACCGAACAGGCTTGCGTTGCCGGCAAGGTATTTGTGGACTGCAACGGTAACTCGGTGCAGGACAGCGAAGAGCTGGGCATTCCAGGCGTGCGTTTGTACATGGAAGACGGCACCTCGTTCACCACCGATGTGGAAGGCAAGTACAGCTTCTGCGGCTTGAGCCCGAAATCGCACGTGATCAAGGCCGACAGCCTGACCTTGCCACGCGGCAGCCGTTTGACGACGACCAGCAACCGCAACCTGGGCGACGCCAACAGCATCTGGCTGGACGCGAAGAATGGCGAGCTGCTGCGCGCCGACTTTGCCGAAGGTTCGTGCTCGGCGCCGGTCATCGAGCAGTTGAAAGCCCGTCGCAGCCAGGGTGGAACGCGAGCCCCGGAAACGGAAGCTGCGCGCCTGCCGGGCCTGAAGTTCGACAGCAAAGCCCCTGCCGCGCCGCGGCAGGCGACCGACAGCGCCAACCAGGAACTGGTCAAGCCACGCCAGGGAGCAATCCCTGCCGGCGCGGGAGAAGCCCGTGCGCAATAAGCAACCATCCCGCCTGGCACAGATGAACATCATGACGAACAAAAAACTTCTTCTAATTCAACGCAGCGGCACCGGTCGCCTGCTGGCGGGCGCGCTGGCAGTCGCCTGCGCTTTCCCGAACGCCGGCGCCCAAGTGCTGCCATCGGCCCCGGCCGATGCCGGCCTGCGCGCCCAGATGGCGGCGCCGCAACTCTGGAGCGGGCGTCTGGATGCCAGCGCCAAGGTGGCGCGCATCCTGGTCGAAACCGACCGCGACGGCGTGCCAGCCGATGGCCAATCGCCAGTGCGCGTGAGCGTGCAGGTGCTGGGCGAAGACGGCCAGCCGCTCAAGGATGACGTGCTGCTGACCCTGGAAGCGTCGGCCGGCCGCATCTTGCTCGACGGCGCCGCCACCGACGCCCTGGGGCCGCAAAACGGCGACGCCAACAAGGTAACGCCCGGCATGCAGCTGCGCGTGAAGGGCGGCAAGGCGCAGTTCCGCCTGCTGGCCCCGGCCGCCGCGCAGGAAGTCTTGCTGCGCGTAGACGGTGGCAAGATCAGCACCCAGGGTGTAATCAGCTTTGTTCCGGAACTGCGCCAGATGCTGGCCGTGGGCCTGATCGAAGGCGTGATTTCCAAGCGTAAGCTGAACGCCGGCGACCTCGCACCGGCACGCTTTAACGATGGCTTCGAACAAGACATCACGCGCTGGAGCCGCCAGTTCAACAGCGGCAAGGCGAATGCCAGCGCCCGTTCCGCGTTCTTTGTCAAAGGCACCATCCTCGGCAGCAAGCTGTTGACGGCCGCCTACGATTCGGACCAGCAGACCCGCGAAAAGCTTCAACGCGACATCAACCCGAACGAGTTCTACCCGGTCTACGGCGACAGCGCCACGACCGCGTTCGACGCGCGCTCGGCCGGCCGCCTGTACGTGCGCGTGGACGACAAGAAAAGCTACGTGCTGTACGGCGACTTTTCGACCAGCGAAGGCAGCATGTCGTCGGTGCCGGGTCCGAACGTCGGCATGGAAGCGCGTAAGCTCGGCCAGTACCAGCGCACCGCCACCGGCCTACGCGGCAACTGGGATGGCGCACGCGGCAAGCTGGGCGGCTTTGCCTTCCACGACAACGCCAAGCAAGTGATCGAAGAATACCGCGCCAATGGCAGCTCCGGTCCTTTCGCCGTGCGCAACAATGGCGCGCTGACCAATTCCGAGCGCGTCGAACTGATCGTGCGCGACAAGAACCAGACCGACCTGGTCAAGCAAGTCACGCCCATGCGCCGCCTGGAAGACTACAGCTTCGAGCCGTTTTCGGGCCGCATCCTGTTCAAGCAGGCCGTCCCGTCGGTCACGCCCGAAGGCGATCCGCAATCGATCCGCGTGACCTACGAGGTGGAGCAGGGCGGCGACGATTTCTGGGTGATGGGCATCGACGGCGAGTATCGCCTGAACGACAGCATCAGCGTCGGCATGGCCTCGGTCGACGACAAGAATCCGCAGTCGCCGTACCGCCTGCACAGCGTAAACGCGACCGTAAAACTGGCGCCAGGCACCAGTTTCGTGGCCGAATTCGCCCAGAGCGAATCGACCACCTACAGCGCCAACGGCCAGGTGTTTACCACGCCGAGCGGGCAGGCGGGCGAGTTGTCGAGTTCGGCGACGGGCCAGGCCGCGCGCGTGGCCCTGTCGCACAAGGGCGAGACGGTCGAGGCGCGGGCCTGGTGGCAGCGTGCCGACGACGAATTCAACAACACCGCGGCCGGCATCAGCCCCGGTCACAGCGACGCCGGCGTCAATGTCAGCGCCAGGTTCACGTCCACCACCACCGCCTACGCCAGCGCGCTGCAAAGCCGCGACCAGCAAGTGGTCGCCCAGCGCGACGCCGTGCGCGTCGGCATGCTGTGGAAAGCCGATCCGCGCCTGACGCTCGACTTCTCCCTGCAACACATGAAGGAAGAAGGCGAGCTGCGCAACCAGGTCGGCATGGCCAGCAATACCGGCGTGGTCTCGAACGCCAACGGACTCAATCCGAGCGGCGGCTTCTTCGGCTTCGGCAACACCAACAGCGCGATCAGCCCGGTCAACGGCGGCGCCATCACCACCTTCGCCCCGGTGGGCGCGACCACCACGCCGGGCACGCGCGGCACCCTGGACGCCAATACGGTCGCCATCGGCGCCCAGTACAAGGCCACCGACTTGCTCAGCCTGACGGCGGTGGTCGAACATGGCGTGTCGGATGGTAACCAGAAGCGCTACGAACTCGGTGCGCAGTATCAATTGTCCGAGCGCAGCCGTGCGTATGCCCGCTATGAAAACCAGACCGGCCTGGCCTCGCGCTACGCCTTGAATCCGGCCGAGAAGAGCAACGCCTTCGTGGCCGGGGTCGAATCGACCTACCTGCCGGGCGCCAGCATTTTCTCCGAATACCGCCTGCGCGATGCGCTCGACGCCGAACTGGCCGACGGGCGCGACCTGCAACTGGCCAGCGGCGCGCGCAATACCTGGAACGTCTCGGAAGGCCTGGCGCTCAGCACCAACGCCGAATACCTGCACGTGTTCGACGGCCGCCAGCAAAAGGGCGTGGCCCTGGCCACGGCGCTCGACTACACCGCCAATCCGCTGTGGAAAGCCTCGGCCAAGCTCGAATGGCGTCGCCTGTTCGACAGCCCGGGCGAGATCGGCAACCAGTCGCAGGACCAATGGTTAAATACCTTGTCCTTCGTGCGCAAGCTCGACCGCGACTGGACCGTGCTGGCCCGCAACTACGCCCTGCTGACGCGCAACAACGACGACATCAGCGGCAAGCCCCTGGCCAACAGCCTGCAAGAACGCGCGCAGCTCGGCTTTGCCTGGCGTCCGGTGGACCATAACCAGTTCAACGGCCTGGCGCGCTACGAGTACAAGAACGTGCGCGATGGTGCGCGCGCCGATGGCGACAATTACGCCGCGCACATCGTCTCGACGCACCTGGACTACCACCCGAGCCGTCCGTGGTGGAGCACCGGCCGCCTGGCCGCCAAGACCAGCCGCGAGCGCAACCTGCCGCAGGGCCAGCAGACCTACAGCGCGTGGATGGCGTCGGGCCGCGTGGTGTACGACATTACCGAAAACTGGGACGTCGGCGTGCTCGCCGCCTACCTGCACAGCCCGCAGAACAAAGGCAGCAGCCAATATGCGCGCGGGGTCGAAGTGGGCTACCTGGTCAAGCAGAACCTGTGGTTGTCGGCGGGCTTCAACGTCAGCGGCTTCCGTGAGCGCGACTTAAGCAGCGCGGACTACACCTCCAAGGGATGGTTCGTGCGCCTGCGCTTCAAGTTTGACGAGAATGTATTCAAAGGCAAGGACCCAGAAACGAACCGCACGCTGGCCCGCTAATTTCCTGAAATGAGAATGACGATGAAACCAACCATTATTTCCCGCCCGCGCGCAGTGCTGTTTGCCGCGATGGCCGTGGCCGTGCAAGGCGCCTTTGCGCAAACCTTGAGCGCGCCGGCGCAGCGCATCTCCGACCAGGCGATCGTGGCCGACCAGGCTGGCTACAAGGCCTTGCAGCAGCGCGTGAAAGCGCTCAACGACAAGGGCGTACCGGTGAATAATTACTACCTGTCGAAGGCGCAATGCTGGCTCGACGTGTCGCTGCACGAGTACACGCGCAACGACCGCTCGGCGTTCCCGCAGCAGGCCCTGGAGCAGGGTGCGGCGATTGTCGGCGCGCTGGAGACGGGCGCCACGCCCAATCCGGGCGACCAGACGCCGCTGGTGAACGATGCGGCCAAGCTGCGCGACGACCTGTGGGCACGCTTCGGCGGCGTCAAGGCTGGCGCGGGCTTTGCCTGCGCGGCGCAGAAGGTCGCTTGCGGTGAAGTCGAGCTGGTGCATGCCGGGAATGAATTCAAGCAGCAGGGCTGGCGCCATGCGAATCCGTACATCCAGATCGCCGAAGACCAGTTGCAGGCGGCGCAAGCCTCGGCGGCGGCGTGCGGCGGCGCGCCGGTGGCGGCTGCGGTAACGCCATTGCCGGGTGCGGCGCCGGTGGTGTCTGTCGAGAAGCTGACCCTGGCGGCCGATGCGCTGTTCCGCTTCGACAAATCGGGCGTGGCGGACCTGCTGCCTGCGGGCCGCGCGCGCATCGACAGCATGATGATCAAGCTCGACGGCGTGTTTGCGCAGGTCTCCAGCATCAAGCTGACCGGCTACACCGATCGCCTGGGCACGGAAGCGTACAACCAGCCGCTGTCGGAAAAGCGCGCGGCGACGGTGCGCGCTTACCTGGTGAGCAAAGGTTTTGCGGGCGAGATCGTCAGCGAAGGCAAGGGCGAAGCGGACCAGGTCGAAGCCTGCACGGGCGTTGCGCCACGCGCCGCGCTGATCGGCTGCCTGCAACCGAACCGCCGGGTCGAAGTCGAAGTGACCGGCATCAAGCGGTAACAGCGAAACGGAGTCATGTTTGCGATGGCGCTTGATTGAGCCATCAAAATCAGAAACCACCTACAACCGGGGTCAGAGCTTTAATTAGCAACATTTTTGTTGCTAATTAAAGCTCTGACCCCGGTTGTCCGCTGCCTTCGGTGGATCGCCTTTTTGGATATTCCATGAAAACTCTTAAAGTGCTTTTAGTTATGTCGACGCTCGTGATTGCACCACTGGCGTTCGCGATTGTCGAGGACGATCCCCTTGCGCACTGGGGCCAGGCTTCGCCAGAAGAGCGCGTCGCTGTGATCGAATCCATTGCAAAAAGCATCAACAAAGATGGCAATATTGCGCCCCGGCGATCCGACCTCAGGTTTTTGATTAACTGCGTGAATGATTACGCGAACAATGTCAGCAAGGACGAGACAATTCGTCAAGCGGTGAAAGGCTGTTGGAATATCGGAAATTTTGACACGAGGTTGACGATCGAGGCGATTCAGAAGGAAAGGGATGATATTGAAGCGGTGAGGAAATCATTCCGGGGCATGAAGCGACCTTCTCCAGACAGTCAATAAAGGGACGCCCGGCATCCTGGCACCGCATTCGGCCCCGCCGGCATGGCGAATGCCATCGGCGCTCGAACACAAGTCGCAATATTTTCCGACAACTGACACCCCATTTTCAGGCTACAAGGAATCCGATGTCCAACAACATCTCAGTGAAGTTCGACGTTGCCGATTGCACGCTGCGGGAGCAGTCCGAAGATCATTTCGGCTGGAGTAACGCGAACGGCGTCTATATCGTGTTACGTGTACCGAAGAATCCGACGAATTGGTCCTTTGACCCGCACGACATCGACGCCGCCACGCGCTATTTTTCTCAACAGAGCGCCAGCAACGGCGGCGCATTACTGGAAATGGACGTCGTCAGCGCCGGTGGTCATACCGCGCTGCGCGGGTTGTTCAAGTACCGCTCGCCGCTTCCGGACAGTATGGGAATGATGTTCGTAAGCATTCTGTGGATTCGTCTGGGCAATGCGACGGCACAAATCAATGTTGAGTCCGTCGAGCAAGGCACAACTGGCGTGCGTGAAGCGACTGTGTGCGTGATGACAGGGGAAAGCCCGACTAGTGCGTCGCCAAGCGAGCCCGTGCTGATGGACAGCGTCGAAGACATGTTTGCCCATATGCGCGCGCAGCCGCTGCAGGTATTCCCCTCCGACAACAGCCAATATGACCAGATGTTCCCGGATCATCCGCTCTCCAAAGTGCGCCACCGGATGGCGCAGTTGGAGGCCACATTGTCCATTGCGACCGCAGAAGCGGCACTCGCGGCCTCGGGGCAAGCTCCGTGGTGGAAATTTTGGTGAGCCAATTGACGAGCGACCTGCCGCGCGGGCCGGTCGCCTGCTCACTCATCTGTCGGAAGTAAGTCGAGCGGTTTTGTCAGGGCCTCTCAAGCGCGCTTGCGGCGGGAGCTCAAGCCCAGGATGCCCAGGCCGGCCAGCAGCATGGCCCAGGTGCCTGGCTCAGGAACCGGCGAGACATCGACGCGCGTCAATGTATCCATGTACGCCGTCATCTTCCTGAAGGAGCCTTCCGCTGGCAGGAACCAGTATTGGGACACCGTTGCCGAAATGCCCGAGGAGAGCGACGGCAGGCTGCCCGGCAGCTGGCGATTCGACAGCCAGTTCGCTGTCCAGTCGGTGAATTCGATGGTTCCAGTCGTGCTCAGGCTCTCACCGGTGTAAATGGCCAGCCTGTCCGGCCCGCTGAACATGCCGTCCGGCAGGTAATTGGTGACAGTGACCGACTTCCACTGATCCGCAGCCACCACCATCTGCTGTCCACTTGGCAATATGGTGAACGCGAACTCGTTGGCGTTCTTCATGCGCGAGCCGTATTGTTGATAACCTGGCGCCGTGGAACTGGCTGGCGTGCCGACCGGCTCGGCAGCATTGGGCAGCGCCGCGAGCTCGGTATCGTAGGAGAATCGACCGACCACGCGGTCATACAAGGAAATCACGCTACCGGCGGCAGCGCCTTCGGTCGTGGTGTAGGAGGCGCCCTCGCTGCTGACCAGCGATCCGATCGTCGCGGAAAACTCGTAAACCTGAATCTCGGCTTGCGCCGGGGTGGTCAATGCCCATACCGAAAATGCCGCTGCGATGTATTTCATAGTATTCCAATAGTCATTTATTGTTGCACTATAGTACATTTCATTTTTGCAATCAATACAGGCATTGGCCTTGCTACATATCCCAAGCCCCATCTTTCGGCTGCTCTCGCGATACGAACTTGGTATGATGCCGGGGCCATTCTGTATCCGATGGCACTTTCATGACTCTTGGGGACATTGCAATGATGGGACGTTTGTTCATATTGGGAGCGGCCACGCTGGCCGCCGGTAGCGCGCTGGCCGCGCCGCGTGGTTTCACCATCGAAGACCTGGTGAAGATGGAGCGGGTCGGTTCGCCGGCGCTCTCGCCCGACGCCTCGCGCGTGGTCTACACGGTGCGCAGCACCAATATGGAAAAGAACCGCGGCAACACCCAGCTGTGGATGATCGACCTGCGCAGCGCCAAGCCGACCCCGGTCAGGCTGACCGAGGGCGAGTCGAACAGCACCGATCCCGAATGGTCGCCCAAGGGCGACGCCATCTATTTCCTGTCGGCCCGCTCGGGCTCGTCGCAGGTGTGGCGCCAGCCGGTCTCAAGCAGCGGCACGGGTGGCGAGGCCGTCAAGGTCACCGACCTGCCGCTCGACGTCGATAACTTTCGCCTCTCGCCTGCCGGCGACCGCCTTGCCCTGAGCCTGGCCGTGTTCCGCGATTGCACCGACCTGGCCTGCACCAGGACGCGCCTCGACGAGAAGACCAAAAACAAAGCGAGCGGCAAGGTCTACGACCGCCTGTTCGTGCGCCACTGGGATACCTGGTCGGACGGCCGCAACAACGTGCTGTACTCGGCGCCGCTCGACCCCGCCGGCAGGGTCACTGCCGCACCAAGCAGCCTGTCGGGCAGCATCGACGGCGACGTGCCCTCGAAACCGTTCGGCGACCGTGAGGAATACCGCTTCAGCCCGGACGGCAAGAGCGTCGTGTTCAACGTGCGCGTGGCCGGCAAGACTGAAGCCTGGTCGACCAATTTCGATATTTATCAAACCGCTGCCACCGGCGGCGCGCCGCGCAACCTGACCGCCGACAATCCGGCCTGGGACAGCAAACCAGCCTTTTCGCCGGATGGAAAAACGCTGGCCTGGCTGGCCATGAGCCGCCCCGGCTTCGAGGCCGACCGCTTCCGCCTGGTGCTGATGGATGTCGCCAGCGGCAAGAAGCGCGTCGTGGCAGAAAGCTGGGACCGCTCGATCGCCGACTACAAATGGCGCGACGACGGTAAATCCCTGCTCGCCACCGCCGACGACCTGGGCCAGCACCGCCTGTTCTCGATCGACGCCGCCAGCGGCAAGGTCGCGCCGCTGAGCGAGAAGGGCTACGTCAGCGCCTTCGATGCGCGCGGCAAGACCGTGGTCATGGCCCAGGCCAACCTGCAATCGGGCGCGCAGCTGTTCAAGAGCGTCAACGGCGGCGCCCCGGTCCAGCTGACCCAGTTGAACAGCGAACTGCTGGCGGACGTGCGCTTCGGCGAGTCCGAACAGTTTTCCTTCACCGGCGCCAAGGGCGAAACCGTCTACGGCCACGTGATGAAACCGTGGGACGCCAAGCCGGGCGTGAAGTATCCGGTGGCGTTTCTGGTGCACGGCGGCCCGCAGGGCAGCTTCGGCAACGCGTGGAGCTACCGCTGGAATCCGCAGACCTACGCCGGCGCCGGTTACGCGACCGTGTTCATCGACTTCCACGGCTCGACCGGCTACGGCCAGGGCTTCACCGATTCGATCAGCGGCGACTGGGGCGGCGCACCGCTGGAAGACCTGAAAAAGGGCCTGGACGCAGCCGTCAAAAAATATGCGTGGCTCGACCGCGAGCGCAGCTGCGCGCTGGGCGCGTCGTACGGCGGCTACATGATGAACTGGATCGCCGGTAACTGGCCGGAGGGCTTCCGCTGCCTGGTCAACCACGACGGCGTGTTCGACGCGCGCGGCATGGCCTACGCCACCGAGGAACTCTGGTTCACCGAGTGGGAAAACAAGGGCACCTACGTGGACAACGCGGCGCTGTACGAAAAGTTCAACCCGGTCCATTTCGTCAAGAACTGGAAGACGCCGATGCTGGTGGTGCAGGGCGACCTGGACTTCCGCATTCCGACCTCGCAGGCGCTCGGCACCTTCACCGCGCTGCAGCGCCAGGGCGTGGAAAGCAAGCTGCTGGTGTTCCCGGACGAGAATCACTGGGTCCTGAAACCGGCCAATTCGGTGCTGTGGCATCACACGGTCAAGGATTGGCTCGACCGTCACCTGGCGCGCTGAGATGGGCGCCCGGTACGGTTTGATGTTGATGGCTGTGCTGGGCGCCGCGCTCGCGCCATGCGCCGCCGCGCCGGTCGTGCGGGCGCAGGCCGGCACGCCGGCGGCCTTCATCGGCGCGTTCTACCGCGATTATTTTGCCGATCCGGCAGCGGCCAGGAAGCGCCATGTGGACAGCGGGGCGTTCTATTCGAGCGGCCTGCGTGCGCTGATGGCCGCCAACCGCGCCGCCTGCGCCAGGACCGAACGCCAGGACAGCAAATGCGGCTGGGATGTCGACGGCGACGAATTCCTGCACACGCAGGAGAGCGATCCGGCGCTGACCCTGGCCTCGTCCGGCTTCGCGGCCAAGCCGGCCGGCGTCAATGCGGTGGACGTGCGCTTTCGGGTGTTTCCGGACGATCCGCAGTACGAGCGCGCGCTGCGCTATGTGCTGGTGCGCGAAAACGGCCAGTGGCGCGTCGACGATGTGATCGATGAAGAGAAGGGCGCGTATTCGCCCCGCAACGGCTTGCGCCGCCATATTGCGGACGAAAACAGGCAGGCCAACGCCAGCGCGCTCGACGTGGCCGAGACGGCGCTTTGGGTGAACGGTTTTATCCAAAGCGAGGCGGTGGAATCGTTTGCGCGCTTTGCCGCGTTTCCGCTGGCCGTGTGCGAGACCAAGGGCGTTTGCCTGTCGTACCAGCGGAACGACGCGCGCCTGCCAGCCCTGGTGAGGCTTCTCAGCCTCAGTTATTTCGATAAGGGCACCGTAGCACCCGGCGTACCCGCGCGCGCGAAGCGGGCAGGCAAGGCGCCGGGCGAGGGCAGCGTGATACGCAGCGGCCCGTTCGACTACACCTTCCAGGGCGGCTTGTGGTGGCTGACGCGTGTCGATATGCGGCGCCCACCGGTCCGTCAACGCTAGGCCGGCAGGCTTGCCTGTTACGGATTAATCAGCGGCCCCACGCTGTTGGCGAACACCCAGCCCTGTTCTTCATCGGTGTGGATCTGCCAGTTAAAGCCGCCGCGGATATCCGGATGGTTGGCCTTGACCTGGTTCCACGCGCTCACCGCCTGCTCGCGGCTCATGTAATTGGCCGCGTTACTGATCCCGAAGCCCACCACCACCCGGTTCGCCCCCAGCAAATTGACCCACTGCCTGACATTGTCGGCCACATACGCCGGATCGTTCAGGCCCGGCCCGTCGTAGTACTGCGGCGCGGCGTAATCCATCGCCCCGGCGGCCACCATCGCGCGGCAGAACTCCTTGTCGATGGCGTTCCACGGCGCCGGCGGCGCGGAGATGATGAAGCCTGGGTAGCGTTTTTTCAGTTCCAGGCTGATCCAGATCATTTCAGCGGTATCGGGCTTCTGGTCCGCCTCGAAGGTATTCCAGTCCATGCCGTCGATCCCGCCCAACTGCGTGTGGATGGCGGCAATGCTGTTGACAAACGCCTGCGATTTGGTCCGGTTCGGAAAACTCATGCCATTGCCGGCGCCGCCCACCGACAGGATGATCTTGCGGCCTTGCGTCGTGCGCGCATATGCGATGTCGGCTTTCAGGTTGGTCGCCGCGCCGCGCCCGTCGCCCGGCGCGCTGAAGGTGACCGCGCCGGTGGTGCCGGGCGAGCCGCCCACGGGAACCGCGTGGAACAGGTAGATCAGGTTGTAGCGCGGATGGATGTCGCGGATGCGTATCGGGGATGGCGTCCAGTTCGGATAGTAGCCGCCCACGATCTTTTTCGCCGCCGGCGTGGCGCAGGTGGTCTGCGCCCAGTACCAGGTGCTGATGGTCGGGGTGGTGCCGTCGCTGCCGTTGCCGGCGACCTGCACCACCTTGTAGTAAAGGCCGTTCGGCGCATACAGCACCACCGTCCCGAGCGGGTAATTGACGCCGGCTTGCCAGGTGACGGCGGCGCAAGGCGCCAGCGCGGCCGATGATCCCGCATCCGTGCCGACTCCCTCGATTGCGCCCTTGCCAGCGCCCGGCGCGACGGCCGCCGCCAGCGGCGCCGCCGAGACGGCAGGCGGCGCGTCACCGGACGATGCACCCCCGCAGCCGCTCAGGATGGCGCCGCCGATGGCCGCCATGCCCAGGTATTTCAGTAGTTTCTTCATATCGACTCCGGTTGGAAAAATGAGAAGGGACCGCCAGTGGCGGTCCGGGCGGCCCTACCAGCCGATGGTCACCGTGGCCGTGGTCGGCGCGGTGGAGTGTACCGACGAGCTGTAATTCCACACGTCGTCGTAGGCGAAGCCGTAGGCCAGCTTGTTGATGCTGTGGTCATGCCAGAATTTGGCGTACCAGTTGGCCGGCTGGCCGGCCGGGTAAAACCAGGCCGCGTCGCTCCAGCGCGCCGGGTCTTCCACCACATGGCGGTTCAGGGCCGCGCACAGTTGCGCCTGGATCTGCAACTGCTTGTGGTAGGCGGGCGTGCCGCCGACGGTGCCGCTCGGGTCGTCCAGCGCGCCGTTGCCGAGCAGCGCCATGGCGGTGGTCGGTTTGCGCACCTTGTAGGTGCCGGCGCCGTCGGTGAACTGGAACACGCCGCCCACCACCTGGCCGGAAAACGTGCCTTGCGCGTTGGTGAAGACCAGTTTCTGGCTGCTGTACTTGTTCCAGATATGGTTGATGTAGCCGTCCAGGTAGGTGGCGTTGGCGCCGTTGCCCTGGAAGCTGGCGTGGGCCGGGGCGATGATGCGGTAGGGCGCGTACGGCGCCTGGGCCAGGCCCTTGAACTGGGCCGGCACGCTGGCGACGAATTGCGAGATCAGCGAGGCGCGCGTTTCGGTCTCGCCCACGGTCTGGTCGTAGCCGCCCAGGCCCTGCAGGCGCAGGGTCAGGGGGAAACCGAAGTGGTCGACCCGGGTCGTATTGCCGAAGAAGCCGTCCTTGGCCCCGATCGACATTTCGATGAAGTCGAAGTAGACGTCGATGTTCGGATCGGACGGATTTTCGATATTCGCGCCGGCGTAGCCGAGGTTGCCGTTGACGTCGGCATTGACCTGCAGGTACATCGGACTGCCCACGCTCAGGAACAGGCGCGCCGAATTGAGCGGCGCGATGGTGATCGACTTGAGCTGGGCCAGGTTGTGGAAGTAGTTGGTGTACGGCTTGCCGTTCTTGTTGAGCGCACCGTTGTCGCCCAGCGCCATGGGAATGAAGCGCCCGCCGGCATCGACGTGGACGTATTTGCCGGTGCTCCAGTCCTTGCCGATGATGGCCCAGTAGACCTGGCTGTCGGGATATTGCCCGCGCGTGCCGTTGACCATCTTGAAGGTGGTCAGCTGGTTCCAGGTGCCGGGGTCAAGCGGGGGCGGGGTGGCGGTGGACGGCATCGGCACGCCCGGCAGGTAGCAGCGCTTGGCCACGCCGGCGATCGGGTCGCCGAAGACGGCGCTGTTGCAGTCGGCGCCGCCGCTCAGGGTCTTGGTGAAGAAGTTGCCGTTGGCGCCGTACAGCAGCACCTGCGTGCCGCTGAAATTGCAGCGGCCGTTTTCAAGGGCGCAGCGGGTCCAGGTGGTGGGAGCGCGGTCGCAATGCTTGGCGCTGCCGGGCAGCGGGTCGCCGAACACGCCGGTGGTGCAGGCCGCGCCGCCGGTCACGGTCTGGCTTACGTAGGTGCTGCCGGCGCCGAAACGCACGGTCTGCGTGTCGCCGAAGCCGCACTGGCCGTTCTCGTTGGCGCAGAAGGAAAAGCTGCTGGTGATTTCGCAATGCTTGGCCACGCCCGGCGCCGGATCGCTGCCGAAGGTGGCGTTGTTGCAGCCGGCCGCCCAGTCGAACTTCTTGCTGGTGAAGCTGGAACCGGCCCCGTAGCGCACGGTCTGGTTGCCGGTGAAGATGCACTCGCCGTTCTCGTCGGCGCAGAAAGTCCATTCCGTGGTCGAGGGAGCCGAACTGGCGGCGCGTGCGGCCGTTGCCAGCATGGCGTCCGGCGTGCCGATGTTGGCCGAGCGGACAGTGGTGGTGGCGGACATGGTCGGCGCCGGTGCGGAATCGCCGCCCGAGGACGAGCCGCCGCAGCCGTTCAGCAAACTAATGCCGAGCACGCCGAGGGAGAGGTAATGCAGCAGTTTTTTCATGGGACGGTCACCTTGTCGAACGTGGCCGTTGTCTGCGCTCGCTGGTGCAGCGATGGCGGCCTTTGTGGTTGGATGCGCACGGGTCGGCGCTGCCGGGCACGCGGAGACTGACGATCGCGTGTGGTGGTAGCGCTTCCAAAATGCGCTGTTTTTCGGCCCCCGGATCAGCATTGAGGGCACGATTCTCGTCCGGCGCATCGATTCGGTGAAGACGCCGCTCAAGTGGTCGCAGTATCACCGCCTATTAAAGCGAGGTCAACAGAGGCGAAACGTAATGTAAATTGGGTAAAAGAAAGGAGGAATGGCGTGCCGGTATCGCTTGTTGGCGCTGCCGCGCGTGGCCCGCGACGCACTGTAAAATTGCCCTGGTGACAGATCCGGACAAGACCACTTGGCGACGTGGATTTTTCGTCCACGGCGATGACCGGTCCGGCACGATGGGCTTGCTCCCATACCACTTGATTCGCGCTTAACCACGGGGATGATCGTCATTGGCGCGACATTGGCGGCAAATTCGCGTGCGTTGATGGCGCTTTGGACCGGGATGGATGCTGCCGGCACCTATCTGAATAGATGAAATTATTTCTCCCCGCCGCCACAAACGTGGCATTCTGTCAGCGCGCCCGCACGCGGCAGGGCGAACACCTTTACCAGACTGGAACCCGATTGCCACCCCGTGACTTGAACGATTCGCATTTCCGGCCGCGCGATGCGCGCTTGCTGCCGGCGGCGGCCCTGATGCTTGCAGCCCTGGCGCTGGCGGCCTGCGCGCCGGAAAAGCCGGCGCCGGGGCCCGCCAAGGGCGCGCCGGCGCAACAGACATTGCCGCCCGTCGTCTACGGCCAGCTGCCGCCGGAGCTGGCGCGCTATGCCGAGGGCATCGACCGTTCGCGGCTGCCGTATATCCACATCGACTTGCACCAGCCGGACAAGCTGGCGCCGTGGAACAGCAGCCTGGGTGGCGCGGCTTACCTGCCCAAGGGACAGGAATATCCCGCCGGCCCCGATGGCGTCCCGCTGACCTTGCTGGCGCAGTTCAATTTTTCCGAGATGCCGGCGCTGGAGGGCTATCCCACGGGCGGCATGCTGCAGTTCTATATTTCCGGTAGTAAATCGAAGGGGCATGTTTACGGCGCATCGAGCGAGAGCACCGAGCCGTACAATGCCGAACGTGCATTCCTCTCGCTCAACAGGCAGCGCTGGTTCCGCGTGCTGTATCACCCCAAAGTCATACAGAATCGCAAGCAACTCCAGCTCACGACCGTCATCGAGAGCGACAATCTGCCAATGGCGGGCAGCTCCGCGCTCAGCTTCGAGATCCGGACCGAACCGGTGTTGATGCAGGACTATCGTTTCGCGCGCTTCCTGGGCCAGCCGCCCTGGGAGCTGTTCAAGCAGTTCGGCGCCAAGCGGGATGCGGTTTCCGAAAACTACGAGACGTTTTCGCAAAAATACACGATCGCCAAGGTGGGCGGTTACAGCAATCCGACCCAAACCGACGTGCGGACCGCCCAGCCCGACGGCGACTGGCTGGTGCTGTTCGAGCTGCAAGGCGGCGGCGTCAAGGGCGGCTTCGACAGCGAATGGGGCGATAGCGGCATGGCCGTGTTCTACATTCGCCGCAAGGACCTGGCGCGGCGCGATTTTTCGAACGTGGTCTACTCGTGGGACAACCACTGACGGCGTACGTGGCGTGGCTGGCCGCGCCCCTGGCGATCCTGTATCCTTCGCCCTACAGACACGAATTGAAAGCGCTACACCATGATCCCTGGCAAAAAACCCGACGCCGCCCGCCTCGATAAAATCGTGGCCGAGGCGCGCAAGGCGGCCGAAACGCGCGAAAGCGGTTACCGCGCACGGTCCCTCAAGATGTACCCGTGGATTTGCGGACGCTGCATGCGCGAGTTCACCAACGCCAACGTGTCGCAGCTGACCGTGCACCACCGCGACCACAACCACGACAACAATCCGCCCGACGGCAGCAACTGGGAGCTGTTGTGCCTGTACTGCCACGACAACGAGCACTCGCGTTACCTGGAAGCGGACCGTGGCGCCGGCTTGCTGTCGGCCGAGGTGGCGCCCGCCACCCACAACCCGTTCGCGGCGCTGGCCGGGCTGATGAAGAAAAAGGACTGATTGCAGGCGGCAACGCCGCTGCTGCGCATGCTGTCGACCTCACACAATCACAAGGATGGCATGACGCCGCTATTTACCCGCTTGTCCGCCTGGGCCAGCTACCCGCGCCTGAGCATGCAAGCCTTCCGTGCCCGTTTTCCTGCCATCGCCGGCGACGAGGCCGGCGGCAGCGACGCGCATGGCGATGACGACGCGGCGCAAGTCATCCTCATCACCGGCAACCTGCGCCTGACGCAAAAACAATACCTCGCCATCTTGCGGCATCCCAGCCGCCGCGTCGCCGTCGACGGCCATTTGCAGGTGGAGGGCAGGGTGAGCGGGGTGTTCTTCGTCAGCGGCGACCTGCATTGCGATTCGGTGCTGATGTCGTGGAAATGGCGCGCCGACGTCGTGCGCGGGCGCATCCTGGCCAGCGATTGCGTCTGCATCAGCTCGGACGACCGGGGCGCCCGGCGCATCGCCCCGGCATGCCGCATCGAGACGCGCTTCCTGTTCTGCTGGTTCTACGAGATCGACCGGGTCGAGCTGAACGACGACGCGGTGATCTTCATCCTGGCCGACTGGGACGAATCGCACAACCTTGAGCGGCCCAATCCGCTGGTCGCCTGGCACGACACCGTCCACGTGCTGGCCACGCGGTTCACGGCGGAAGTCATCGCCGCCGACTCCGATCAGGCGAGCTGGGACTTCAATCGGATCGAAGCGGCCCTGCGCAAGGGAGAATCGATTTACCGTGCCGGCTTCGACATGGCGTGCTACCCGCTCCAGCGCGCCGCCGACGAAGCGCTCAGCGTCGACGACGCGCGCCTGGCCTATCTGCTGTACAAGCAGTCGGCGGCCATCTCGCCGGCCTACTCGCCGGCCTGGAACGGCATGGGAGAGGCCCTGTGGTACGAGGGCGCCATCGAACAGGCGCTGTATGCCTACACCATGGCCAGCGACACCTTTCCGCAGGACGAGAGCGGCCTGATGAACGACGCCTGCGTCATGGCGGCGCGCTGCGCGCTGCTCCTGCGCCGCCTGCCGCTGGCCAGGGAGATGGCCACGCGCGCGCTCGACCATGTCGATGGCAACTGGGTCACGGTGAGCGGCACGGCGTTCGCCTGTCGCGTGCGCGCAGAGGCGCACCTGCTCGATGGCGACCTCGATGCCGCCCAGGCCGACCTGGCGCTGGCGCTGGAAGACGACCGCGCCGACGAGGTGTCGCTGTGGCTGATGGGACTGGTGCACTTCCTGCGCGGCGAGCACGCCGAATCGCGCCGGTTCCACGCCGACGCGGTCCTGATCGATCCGGACCTGGCGGTCGACTACGACGAGGAAACCGACACCGATTTCCTGGCCGGCGAGCCATGCCGGGTCGACTGGGACCAGATCGAGCCCGGTGCGGTGAGCATGCCGCTCAAGGACGAAGCGTACTGGCGCCATTTCATGGCCTGCAACGAGACCATCAAGATCAGGCGCGTGCCGCCGCGCTTGCGCACGGCGGCGCTGCTGCAAGACATGCTCGAGGCGCGCACCGGGGAAGACGAGAACGGCCGCCAGGGCGACTGGCTGCGCTTCCTGGCGTCGTTTCCGGCCAGCGCCTTTACGCCGGCGCTGGCGCGGGCAGTGGTGGCGCGCTCGCCGTACAACCTCGCATGGGTGCCGCGCGCGCTGGTCGACAAGGCCGTCTGCCTGCAGGCGCGCCCCGGCTTGGTCGGCTTCAGCCTGGCGCACGTGCCCGAGGCGATCATCGACTACGAGGTGTGCCTGCGCGCCGTGGCGTGCGGCGAGTCGATCGCCAGGGTGCCGCCGGCGCTGGTCGACAAGGCCCTGTGCCTGGCCGCGATCGAGACCACGCCGACAGCGCTCGACGATGTGCCGGGCGCGCTCATCGACGACGACCTGATCGCGGCATCGATTGCATTCGGCACGCCCTGGCACCTGGAGAACAAGATGCCGGCCATGTACCTCGGCGCGCCCCTGCTCGAACACGCGATCTCGCGCCACAAGTGTGCGCTCGACGCCATCAGCGGCAGCCGCTTCGGTCCCGGGTTGTACGAGCACGCCCGCCACTGCTACGGCCAGGACGCCGACTGGGACCGGATCGTGGCGCGCCATGCGCCGGCGACCTACAAGGTCGCCTCCTACACCGGCTGCGCCGAGGTGTGCTGGAGCGTGTTCTGGGACGAGGCGTTCATTCTCGGCCAGGTTGCGCAGGCTTCGTCGGGGCTGTCGCCCTGGCAGATCCCGGACGCCTGCTTCACCCAGGCCATCGCCGACGCCTGCGCGCAGCGCGACCGCATCCATCTCGACAAGATCCCGCTGCGCTTCGTGCACCAGGCCATGTGCGACGCCTTCAGCGACATGTATCCGCGCATGCTCGATCACGTTCCGGTGGCTTACCGCAGCGCAGCCATCTGCGCCGCCGCCGTCAACAAAGACCCCGCCAACCTGGCCCTCGTGCCGCTGGCGCTGCGCAGCGCCAGCCTGTGCGTCGAGGCGCTGCTGGCGAGCGAGGAAGTCGAGCCGTCGGTGCCGTCAGCGGTGCACCGCGCCGTGTTCGACCGCCTGATCGCGCAGCACGCGGGCGAGTTCCCGCCTGGCTTTCTGTACCTGACGCGTGCCGAACGCGCCCTCTGCCGCGGCGTGCCCGAAATCGACGCCGCCATGACCGATTGCGCCACCGTGCGCGCGGTCAAGGCGGGCAGCGGCTTCACGCGCGACGACAAGCAAACAGCGCGCTACCTGCAAGGCTACGGCCACTACCTGCGCGGCGAGTCGGCCAAGGCAGCCAGGCTGCATCCGGGCGGCGAATGGCCGGCCTACGAGGAAGTGCGCTTCACCGAGCCGGGCGAACCGGTCGATTTCAACAAGGGCCGCTTCGACGTCATCATGCGCGACCTGGACCGCCTGACGCAGGCGGGCGACTACCGGCGCG
The DNA here is from genome assembly GCF_011682155.1 of Massilia sp. CCM 8734. NCBI lineage: Bacteria > Pseudomonadati > Pseudomonadota > Betaproteobacteria > Burkholderiales > Oxalobacteraceae > Massilia > Massilia sp. CCM 8734. Next base: position 67,308 of record NZ_WHJI01000018.1, on the reverse strand, counting down.
CGCTGGACGCCGTGGACGCGGGCGAGCGCATGCTGGCCGACGCCGGTTCGCGCGACGCCTGTTTCTGGGCGCAGGTGCTCGACAAGAAGCGCTTCGTGGCCGGCGAGCTCGGTGAATGGGACCTGAACGAAGCGGCCTGCCACCAGGCCATCGAACGCCTGCAGCATGAAGACCTGTGGCTGTTCGGGGCGTTCATGGAACCCTTGCGCGCCGCCCTGCGCTCGGCCTACTTCAGGCTGGGGACCATGCATGCCGACGCCGCTCGTTCGGCCGACGACCTGAAGGCCGACCTGAAACTGATCGACAAGGCGCTCGCCCTGTTCTACGAGGATGAAGACGATGACGTGATCTCCCCGTTCAAGGAAGGTCGTGCCACCGTCAGCGCGCTGCTCGAAGCCGCCACAGCGTAGCGCCTGGCGGTGCAAACGTAATTACTTGCCGCAAATCAATAAGACCGCGCGCATCTCCTGCGCTGCCCTCACAAAGTTTCCACTGGTAAATATAGAGTAAGTGGATGCCAACCCGGCATCCACCACCGCTTTTCCTGGAGACTTTATGACGACCGACATCGCAGTGAGCCTGTCCGACACCCCGTTCGCCGCTGAACCGGACGCGCTGCCCCTCTGGACGGACCCGGATGCGAGCGCCGCCATCGCCGGCTGGGCGCCCGCGCTCCCGTTGTATGACATCGAAGCGATGATCCTGAGTGGCGATGATGGCGGCACGCCTTACTGGTTCGCGTTGCCGTACGACGTAGCCGACGACAGCGCGCGCGAGGCTGTGGTGAGCGGCAGCGACGCCGCCGACATCCTGCACGGGCGCGAAGGCGCCGACCTGCTGTTCGGGCTCGAAGGCGACGATATCCTGCAGGACGTACGCGGCAATAACCTGTTCGACGGCGGCGCCGGCGACGATATCATCGAAGGCGCGGGCCGCAGCCTGTACATCGGCGGCGCCGGCGACGACACCATCACCGCCTGGGGCGCCGACTTCACGCTCGCCTTCAACGCCGGCGACGGCTTCGACACGGTCGTGTTGTGCGCGCTCGGCCCGGCCACCATCTCGCTCGGCCTGGGCATCGTTGCGGCGAATGTGCTCGTCAGCAGGAATGGCGGCGACCTGCTCGTGCACACCGGCGCCGCCGAAGGCATGGCGCTGAGCGGCTGGTACGACAACCCCGCGCCCGAAGCGCTCAGCGTGCAAGTGATCGGGGAGGGCGGTGTCCAGCTCTACGACCTGATGGCGCTGATCGCCGGCGTCAACGACCAGCAGGGCGCGCGGCTCGGCCAGCCCGACATGGACGGCGCCGCCCCGGCCGGCGGCGAACTGACGGTGGTCTATGCCACCAGCGCCGCCGGCATCGAGATCACCGGCGCCAGCGCCGCCGTGTGGACCGACGCTTTCGGCTTCATCGCGGGCCTGGGCCTGCTGTTGTAGCCGCCGGCACCGTCCACGGCGTGCCGGGCGCGCGCCAGTATTGGCGCGCGATGTGCCGCCACGGCAGCACCAGCGGCACCAGCACGATGCCGATCGCGCAGGCGAACAGGGTTTCGGCGGCATACGCGTCGAGGCCCGGTCCCATCCACATCGGCAGGGCGAAGGCGAGGACCCAGATGATCTTCCAGGCCAGCTCGAAGAGCAGCAGCGGCAGCATGCGCAGCGGATAGCGCAATCCCAGCACCGACAGCAGGCACAAGGCGCCGAGCAGCGAGCGCACCACGGTGCCGGCGTTGGCCGTCACGCCGGGCGGCGCGATGATCATCGGCCACATGGTCAGGCCCAGTCCCACCACCAGCAGCAGGTACATGGCGCGTAACAGGGACAGTCTTACTGTGCTGATCTGGTTCATGATGCGACTCCTTCAATAGTCAGTTGATCCCAAGCCGGGATGTTGATGCCCTTGAACAGCAGGTACAGGCAGAATGCGCTTTCGCCGATAAACGACGGCGCCAGGATCGCCGGAAAAACCGCTTCATGCAGGGCGGGCGAGAGCACCATGATGAAGGTGTTGAGCAGGTAGCACAGGCCGGCGAGCTGCATCAGCACCCCGAGCGGCGCCGGAAAATAGCCGGACCTGCGCAGCAGGTGGCCGACGATGACGCATTCGACCCCGAAGAACATCAGTGCCACCGCGAACGCATGCGAATGGCCGACGATGGCCAGGTAGGCCATGGCCTGCGCCTGTCCCGGGTCAATGCCGAGGCGCGCGGCGGCCAGCAGCGTCGAGAGCGCGCCTTGCAGTTGCAGGGCGCTGACGCTTTCGACCGCCAGCGACACCAGCGCGAAGAACATGGCCAGCAGGGTCAGGTGCTTGTTCACGGGCCGCAGCAGCACGTACCAGGCCAGCGACAGCGCGACCGCGCACAGCAGCAGCAAGAGCTGGCCGGCCACGCCGACGCGCCACAGCCATTCGGAGGTGAGGATCCGGCGGGCGGTTTCGGCGGCATTGCCGGAAACGACCAGGCTGTTGCGGATCAGTGTCTCGCCCAGCAGCCCGATGACGATGATGACAAGGTACAGCGCGCCGGCGATGCGCGCGGTGCGCAGGGCCTCTTTACCGCCGGGTTCAATCCGCTGCTGGTACGGCATGGTGTTCTCCTGGTGAGGTGCAAAAATCGATTCGCGGTGCGGGCTTACTCGACGTCGCGCAGCATTTTCTCGACGGCGGCCACGCGCGTTTTCACCTCCGTCATATGGGCGTTGATGGCGCCCAGCGCGGCCGACGTTTCCGCCTGGGCGCTTGCTGCCTGCGCCGCGAGCTGGCGGTAGGCTTCGTCGCTGGCCAGGCGCGCCCTGGCCTGGACGATGGCGGCCAGATACTTCATGCCGAAAATGAGCAGGACGGTCACGAGCGGCAGCCCGATGGTGATCAAAAAGACGTGTTCGGACATAATTGGGCTCTATTTTTCAGGGTTGATGGTAAGTGACCTGGCTGCCTCGGCGATCGTCCCGGGCGTGAGCGCCACCGCGAAGCTGGCCGCTTCGAAGTAGTTAAGCGCTTTGCCGTCGTGCGACAGTTCGAGGCGGCTGGTCACGAGGCCGGCGTGTTCGAGTTTTTGAAGATGCAGGTGCAGCAAGGGCCGGCTGATGCCAAGGTCGCGCGCAAGCTGGCTGACGTAATTGCGTCCGCCCGCTGCCAGGGCTGCAATGATGCGCAGCCGGTGCGGATTGGCGAGGGCCGACAGGATCGCCAGCATCTGGTCTCCGTCGATTGGTAGTATATTTTCTTTCACCTGTAAACAATATCTGACACATGACAGCGGGTCAAGCGAAATTACTGGCCCGCGCGGGTCCCGCCGGGAAGGGAGACTCTGATAAACTGCAGCAATTGTTGTGTTTGCCCTGAACCAGCCCGCCGTAGCGCCGAAGTCAGCTTCCATGGAATGCTGGACCGGGTCCGCCGGCCCGCGTGTGGCTCGCCAGGTGCGCACGCAAGCAAAGTACCGTTTCCAAGCGCTGCCGCCGGGCAGGTCGAGCAGAACTTGTCGAGGTGCGCGCCATGCCCGGCTTCGGCCGGCAGTCTCCCTGTCCTTGCCTTGCCTGTCGACGACCTGCCGGTCGCATCGATCCGCCATTTTTACAGGGATGCCATGACTTATCTTCACACACTCGACACTATCGTCAGCACCATCGTGCTGCCAGCCGCCCCCGACACCGACCGCGAGGCCCGCTTTCCGCGCGCCGCCATCGACGCGCTGGGCCAGGCCGGCCTGCTCGGCCTTGTCAGCAGCAAGGACGTGGGCGGCATGGGCCTCGGTTTGCCCGAGGCTGCGCAACTGGTCGAGCGCCTGGCCAAGGCCTGCCCGTCGACCGCGATGATCGTTTGCATGCACCTGTGCGCGGCCACCGTGCTGGAAAAATTCGCCACTGAAAACGTGCGCCGCGACGTCGCTTGCGGGCGCCACCTGAGCACCCTGGCCTGGTCCGACAACGGCTCGCGCAGCCACTTCTGGGCGCCGGTCGGCACTGCGCGCCAGGATGGCGATGGCATCGTCATCGACGGCAGCAAGTCGATGGTCACCGCCGCCGGCGAAGCCGATTCGTACGTCTGGTCGACCGCGCCGGCGGCCAAAGAAGGCGCCAGCACCCTGTGGCTGGTCGACAGCAAGAGCGCCGGCCTCTCCGAACCGAAAGCGTTCGACGGCATGGGCTTGCGCGGCAACCGTTCCTCGCCGATCAGCGCAAGCGGCGTGCGCGTCACCCCGGCGGCCATGCTCGGCGTGGACGGCGGCGGCTTCGACATCATGATCGGCGCGGTGCTGCCGGTGTTCTCGACCCTGATCGCCTCGTCCTCGCTGGGCCAGATGGAGGCGGTGCTGGAAGCGGCGTGCGCGCACGCGGCCGGCAGCAAACTCGAACACCTGGGCAGCTCCTTGTCGGAACTGCCGACCATCCGCGCCTACCTGGCGCGCGCCCGCATCGACGCCGACATGGTGCGCACCCTGCGCGACGATACGCTCGCCGCGCTGGCCGCCAACCGTCCGGACGCCATGCTGCGCGTGATGCAGGTCAAAGCGGCAGCGGCCGAAGCGGCGCTGGAAGTGACCGACACCGCCATGCGCGTGTGCGGCGGCGCGGCCTTCCGCAAGGATGTCGGCATCGAACGTTACTTCCGCGACGCGCGCGCCGCCTCGGTCATGGCACCGACCTCCGACGTGCTGTTCGATTTTATCGGCAAGGCCGTTTGCGGCATGCCGGTGTTCGGTTAAGGAGCGCGCCATGAACACACCATTGATGATGGGCGCCGTGGCCTACGCACCGAAAGTCGTGACGATCTGGGAAGGCTTCAAGGAGTACTTCCGCCGCCATGATTTCGAATTCGATTACATTTTGTACTCCAACTACGAGCGCCAGGTTCAGGCGCAGTTCGACGGCAGCATTGCGCTGGCGTGGAATTCGCCGCTGGCCTGGGTGCGGGCCGACCGCATGGCGCGCGCACGCGGCCAGGAAGTGAGCGCGCTGGCCATGCGCGACAGCGACTGCGACCTGACCTCGGTGCTGGTCACGCGTAGCGGCCCGCTGCTCACGCTGGAACAACTCAAGGGCAAGACGATCGGTTTTGGCGCCATCGACTCGCCGCAGGCGCACCTGATTCCGCTCGACCTGCTGCGCCAGCACGGCATGCTGGCCGGGCGCGATTACACGGCGCGCCGCTTCGACGTTTTGGGCGGCAAGCACGGCGACCATATCGGCGGCGAGCGCGACGCCGCGCTGGCGCTCATCGCCGGCGAGATCGACGCCGCCTGGATGATCGACAGTAACCACATGGCCTTCTCGCGCGAAGGCGTGCTGCCGGCCGGCGCCACCACGATCCTGGCGCGCACGGCGCCGTTCGATCACTGTAACTTCACGGTCAGCCCCGGCGCGCCGGCGGAGTCAATCGCGCGCTTCGGCGAACTGCTGCTGGCCATGAGCTGGGACGACCCGGAAGTGCGCCCGCTGCTCGAACTCGAAGGCCTGAAAACCTGGCTGCCGGGACGCACGAGCGGCTACGACGCGCTGGTGCGGGCGGTGGACGACGAAGCTTTCTACGATGCGGAAGGGAAGATCCTTGCCACCGACTATCGATATTGAGGACCTCGGCTTCGACGCCGGCGCCCACCTGCTGGTCAAGCACGGCTTGCAGCAGCTGGCGCCGGGCGAGGAGCTCGATGTCACGGGCAGCGGCGCGGGCTGGGACGGGCAACTGGGCGCCTGGTGCCGCAGCCAGGGGCACCCGTGTGCGCCGCATGAAGTGGACGGGCGCACGGTCGTGCGCGTAACGCGCGGCGGCGCCTCGGCCGGCCGCTGGCGCGCCGCGCTGCACAGCGGCCATGCCGACCCGCGTGCCGATGGCGCCATCGCCGACCAGGCCAAGGCCCAGTGGGGCCTGGCCGCGCGCGGCGCCACCGTCGAAGCGGGCTCGCCGGCCATGCAGTTTCGCCTCGACCAGAAGGAGGAAGTGTGGGCCGAGCGCGCGGCCGACCTGTACGCGCAGGCCGCCGCCGCCCAGTGGGACCCGGAGACGGCCATCGACTGGAAGGCCGACTTCAGCTTGCCCGACATGGTCGAAGACGCGGTGGTGCAGGTGCTGACCTACATGATCGAAAACGAAGTGGCGGCGCTGGTGGTGCCGGCGCGCTTTTTGGGGCAGGTGCATCCGCATTTTCGCGAAGTGCAGGCGGTGCTGGCGATCCAGGTGGCCGACGAAGCGCGCCACATCGAGGTGTTCACGCGGCGCGTGCGGCTCAAGGGCAGGGAGCCGGGCCTGTCGACGGCGGGCGGGCAAAGCTCGCTCAAGACGCTGCTCGACGAGCAGGATTTTTCGGTGGCCGAGTTTTTGCTGTCGGTGCTGGGGGAGGGCACGTTCGTCAGCCTGCTGCACTTCTTGCATGCGTACGCGCCGGACCCGGTCACGCGCCAGATCGCGCGCCTGGCCGCGCGCGACGAAGCGCGCCATGTCGCCTTCGGCATGACGCACCTGGCGGCGCGCCTCGAACGCGAGCCGGCCTTTCGCACGCGCCTGGCCAACGCGGTCCAGTCGCGCAACGACGCGCTGGCGGCCAGCTCGGGACTGAACGAAGAAGTGTTCGATTCCCTGATCCTGCTGGCGGCGGGCGCGCTGACCCCGAGCGCGATCGCGGCCGGCTATGTGCGGGTGCAGCAGCTGATGGTGGACATGGCCGAAGGGCGCCAGTCGCGCCTGGAGCGGCTGGGGTTTTCGAAGGCGGAGGCGCGCCAGTTGTCGGCGCTTCATACGCGTAATTTCATGTAGGAGCGACTTTGAACGAGCTCCTTGAGGAACTTAACCGGCGCGGAGGGTGGGACTGGTGCATCCGCGCGTTCGACGGCGACGCGCTGGACCTGTCAGCGGGAAGCTCGCTCGCTTACGCCCATCACATGGTGACGTTTCACGGGCTCTGCTACGTCGAGTGCCCGACCGTCTTCCACCACCCCGTGTTTCGTGTCGCCAGCGCCGCTGAACGTCTGGCAGTGGGCGCGCGCGTCGGCGTCGATGATGAAGACACCGTCATCGCCATCGACGCCGACAGTTCGGCCGGCATGCATCCGTTGACATTTTTTATTGTTGCCACGTCGATGACACTGGCTTGCCCACCCGGCGGGACGTGACGGTATGATGGCGGCCTGTGTAGAAAACGCTGAGCGTCGTCGCGGCCGGCGCAATGAAGGCATGGTCGACTGATGTTAATGAATGGATTGTAAATGCGAATCAAGGTAATTTGTGCCGGCCTGATGGCGCTGTCATGCACGTCTCCGGCGTCCGCGCAGACGGTCGATCGGGCTAAGTCGCAGGCTCCTGTCAACAGCAAGGTCCAAACGAAAGCGGACGGGTTCGGGACGGTGCTTCCCGCCGGCTTGACTGCGAAGCAGCTGATCGCCCTGGTCGCGCCCGGCCGGGACGCGTCGTTTGCCATGCTCGTCGGCGCAAAAGCCTGGCCGTACCGCGCCAACAGCTTCGTCGTGATCGCTTGTTTCAGCCGCAATGAAAAGGACGCTGAAAGGTCGCGCAAGTCGAGCACGGGACCGTCCTGCGACGGCACTTCCCCGTCCGGCGGGACGCCCGCATCCATCGATCCGGCGGTGTATCTCGGTGTCGTGGAATATCAGGCCGGCAGTGCGGCGCCGACGCTGCTCGCCAGTTACGGCAAGCCGTACGATATCAAGACCAGCTGGGCATTTAGTCACGTCGAAGGTCCTGGGGAGGACGACGATACGCCCGGAGGCCGGGAGAACGGCCTGATGCCGGAACAGTATCGCCGTTTCGACTTCGCCCCCTACAAGATCACGCCGACGGAAACGGCCATCGGGCTGCGTCTCGGCTGGAACGAGGGCTATGCCGGCGGAGGCGCCGATTTTGAAGCGCTGTCGCTGTTCCGGATCGACGGCAACAAACTGGTCAATATTTTGTCGGAGCCGGTCTCCTTCCACAAGCTGATCGCCGGCGACTGGAACAAGGACGGTACCAGGGACCACGATGAGTACGAAGGCACGAATGTGCTGTCCGTCCTTCCGAGCACAAGCAACGGCTATGCGGATCTCCAGTTACGATTGCTGAAAGGTAAATCGAAGCAAGTCTTCACCTGGGACAGCAAGCGGGCCAGATATGCGCTTGTCAAATCGGCCCCGACAGCGAAGCGCCGCTGACGGTTCAGCCTGGCTTCAGGCGACCTTGGCCGGCTTCTTGAACGGACTGCGCTCGGGTGCGTCATCGTGCTCGATGCCCAGCAACAGGTGCTTGATCATCTTGTTGAGCACGGGCTGGCGGTGGCGCACCAGGATGCCGAAGGTTTGCGGTTTCGCGCCCAGCGCCGCCTTCGGTTCCAGCGCGGTGCGGCCGAACGAAACCTGTTTGCAGCCCATCGACAGGGCGTCGGCAATGCCGGCGTGCAGCAGGCGCAGATAGATCGGCAGGTCGGCCGCCGCCGCGCGGTTAAAGCCGATATGGTAGGCGATGGATGTATCGCCATCGGCCACCGATATCAAGAAGCCCAGCATCGCCCCATCTCGCTTGAGCACGCTGCAGCGGAAGCACTCGCCGGCGGCCTTTTGCAGCGCCGGAAAATACTCGGGGCGCAGCTCGAACGGGCGGAAACCCGCGTTGACCTGGACTTCCTTGTAGAGACCGTGGATCTGGTCGCGCACGGCGTCCAGGTCGCTTAACTGTTCCACAGTGCAGGCCGCTTCATCGAGCGTCTTGAACACCGCGTTGCGCACGCCGCTGCGGTACTTGGAGGCGAGGCTGGCCAGGTAGTCGTCGTAGTGCTTCCAGTCGTCCTGCAGGGCCAGCACCATGTTCGGCTCGGTTTCCACGTAGCGGTAGCTCAGGTGCTCCAGGTGGGCCGCGTGGTCGATGTGGGGCGCGTGCAAGTCCTTGATCATGATGAAGTGGGTCTTGCCGACCAGCTTGTCGGCCTGGCGCACGCGGTACAGCACTTCGGCCACGCCATGCCAGGCCAGCTTGGGATCGGCGTCGGGCGCCATGGCGATGCCGTGCTGGCCGAAGGTGAGCAAGTTGCCGCAGGTGAGGATGCGCTGGGTGGTCTTCTTGGCCAGCTCGTCGAGCGCAGCGGGGCGGGTCGAGGCCGAGCCGCTTTTGTCGGGGCGGGCCTGGGCCAGGCTGATGTCGGCGATCTGCATGTACACGGCCGCGACCGGCATGCGTTCGGGGCCGGCGCCGCTGTAGATCAGGGCGTAGCGCGGCGACAGGTTGTGGGGCAGCACGTGTTCGAGCGCCTTGAGGTAGTCGAAGGACATGAAGAAGCCGGCGTGCCGGGCCAGCGCCTGCCAGGCGGCGGCGTCGAGCAGCTCGATGGCATCGGCGATGGCGTAGTTCAGGTCGGCCGGGCCGCGCAGGCGCTTGCGTTCGCGGCTGCGTTCGGAGAGCGAGGCTTTGATCGAGCGGAGTTTTTCAGGGATGTTCATGGACTTGTTGATTGTATTTATGGAAATATCGTTTGAGCGGAGTCTACAGTGACGGCCCGCGCCTGTCGATGACGGAACTGACAGTCATCCGGAGGCCGCGTGCGCCGGCCCGGATGGGCCTGTATTTTTCGTGCCAGTTCAGTCTGTTCGATGCCGGAACATCGCCCTCATGGCGAATGCGTAGGAATAACGCGTCATTTCATAAATTGTTTGTTTGCGACGACTTTTGGTCGCGGAAAATGCGTATTGTTGAAGGCAAATTCGTGCAGTGGCCGTCCCGGCCGCAAGCGACAAAGACAGCCGGATACGACATGGAACTTCTGATACGACAGACAATGATTGCCGCCGTGGCCGCGTTCATTGCGGCAGCCGCAACGGGTTCCGCGCGCGCTGGGCCGATCGTCTACGACTTCGACAGCTTTACGGACGGTACAGTGCTGTCCTCGCAATATGCCGGACTAAGTTTCAGCCAGGCCACGGTGCTCATGGCCAAGGGCTCGCTCAATGACCTGGCGTATCCTGCGCATTCCTCCGATGGCGTCGTGTTCGACAGTGGTGGGCCGATTACCATCACCTTTTTCTCGCCGGTGTTCCGTGTCGGTGGCTACTTCACCTATTCAAGCGGCCTGACTGTAACCGCCTACGATGTCGATGGCGTGTTGCTCGATACCGGCATTGGCGCCTATGGAATCAATCTGGCCGACGGCAGCGGCGATCCGGACAGCAGTTCCAATGAATTTCTCCAGGTCGATAGTGCCGACGGCCGCATTTCCTACATCACCCTGACTGCGCACGCCGACGGCAACTCGTTCGTCCTCGACGATTTAAGCGTCGACGCCACTGTCGCCATACCAGAGCCATCGACCATCGCATTGATAAGCGTCGGGCTGTTCGCTGCGTTGCGTCGCCGTTCGCCGCTGGAGTTCAAACGCAACATGTGAGGAGGCGCGCATGAGCAAGCTGTTCCAGCACATCCGCAGGGCGGTCGGAATCGGCGTCATCTTGCTTGGCTCGCTGCTATGCTGGCGTGCCGAGGCGGGCACGCTGGGGGCGCCGTCCATCACGCCTGGCAGCATTACCAGCGGCATTCCCTCGGCAGTCACCTTCAGCGTCAGGATCACCGACCCCGGCTACCTTGCAGGCAGTGCGAACGTGCAGCGACTCAACGCGGCCGGCGCCATCGTGTCGGTGCTGGGTCTCCTGCATGACGATGGTCAGCAGGGAGACGCGCTGGCGGGCGACAAGATCTACACGCTGCGTGCCACCCTGCAGGAAGCCGGCGAAGGACCGATCCGTTTCCAGGTCTCGGCCGGGTTTACGCGGGAAATCGTGCGCACCAAGGCGGGCCCGCTGGAACTGGTTGTGACCAGGACACCGGCGCCGGTCATCGGTCCCGTCCAGTTTGCCCCCGCCACGGGACCGGCTGGCGTTGGCGTACTGGCGACGCTTACCGCGCTCATCGACAATGGCGCAACGCCACCGGCCAGCGTGACACTGCAAAAGCTGGACGCGAGCGGTGCGCCGCTTGCGACGATCGGCCAACTGCGTGATGATGGAAACGCAGGCGACAGCGCCGCCAACGACAGTACCTATACCTTGCGCACCACGGTGCTTGAAAACGTGGCCGGGACCATCGACTACCGGGTCGCGGTCCGGTTTTCCGAGGGTGGGCCGCTGGTTTATTCGGGGCCGTTGTCGTTCGCCATCACCGGTGGCGCGGCAGGCGTCGGCATCACCGCGCCGGCCGACGGCGCGTACCTGAATACCCCGGTACTGACGGTGCAAGGCGTCACTGGCGATGGCGCGGCGCTGGTCAAGATCAACGGCATTGCCGCGCCGCTAAGCGATAAGCGCTTTGCGGCTGCGGTGCCGCTCAACGAAGGGCCCAACACCGTGACCGCAGTGGCCACCAACAGCAATGGCAGCACCAGCACCGCCAGTGTGCTGGTCACGCTCGACACTACTGCGCCGAAGGTGGAAATCTACTCGCCGGCCGAGGGCGCCAGCACCAGCGCGGCAGTGGTGACGGTCAGCGGCGTGGTCAACGACATCGTGGTCGGCACGGTCAATCCGCAGCAAGCCACGGTCACCGTCAACGGCGTTGCCGCCGAGGTCCTCAACCGCAGCTTCCTGGCGCGCGACGTGCCGCTGGCGCTCGGCGCCAATCAGATCCAGGCAGTCGCGACAGACCGGGCCGGCAACCGGGCCACCACTACGGTCAAGCTCGAGCGCCTGGCGCCGGGTCGGGCCTCGCTGTCCATCGTGTCGGGCAACAACCAGAGCGCCCTGGTCGGCGCCGCCGTGGCCGCGCCGCTGGTTGTCAAGCTGCTCGACGGGCAGGGCGCGCCGCAGGTCGACAAGCCGGTGGTGTTTCGCGTGATCGGCCTCGATGGCACGCTCGGCGCGACCCAGGCGACCGGATACGGCCTCAGTGCCATGGCGGTCAATACCGATGCGCAAGGACAGGCGCGCGCATATTTCAGGCTGGGCAGCCGCGCCGGCTCGGGCAACAATCTGGTCGAAGCCAGCGCGGCGGGGGTGGCGAGCACCGCCGACTTTGTTGCCAGCGGCACGCCGACCGCTGCGCAGTTGGTGGTGGTAGACTCGGGCAACAACCAGGTTGGCGTGGTCGGCCAGGCACTGCCGTTGCCGCTCATCGCCGTGGTCACCGACGCCAGCAACAACCGCCTGGGGGGCGTGCCGCTCATCTTCACCAGCGTGAGCGGCGGCGGCGGCTTTGGTCCCTCGCGCAACCGCACGTTGCAAGCAATCAGCGACAGCGACGGCCGGGTTGCCGCGACCCTGGTCATGGGGCCGGAGCCTGGCATCAACAACAACGTGGTCGAGGTGAGTTTCAGCGGCAACCGCTGGCATGCGGCGGCGTTCGCCGCCACCGGAAAGGTGCCGGGTCCTGCCAGCCAGACCCGCATCAGCGGCGTGGTACTCGACAACAGCAACAAGCCGATCCCCGGCGTGACGATGCGCCTGCTGCACATCTCCCAAGGCAATGCCAGCAACATCCCGCAGGAGATGGCGGCGCCTGTGCGCACCGACGAGCAAGGGCAGTTTCTGATGCAGCCGGTGCCGGTGGGTATCTTCAAGTTGATGGCCGACGGCGGCACCGCACTGCGCCCCGGCAGCTGGCCAACGCTCGACTTCGACATGATTACCATCGCGGGGCACGACAATACGATCGGCATGCCGGTATACCTGCCCGAACTCAATCACGGCAATCGCGCCTGCGTCGATGAGACGACCGGCGGCACCGTCACGATTCCCGAGGCGCCAGGTTTTGCCCTGACCATCGCGGCCGGCGCGGCGACCTTTCCGGGTGGCTCGCGCAGCGGCTGCGTGTCGGTCACGCCAGTCAACATCGACAAGGTGCCGATGGTGCCCGGCTTCGGCCAGCAGCCGCGCTTTATCGTGACGATCCAGCCGGTCGGCACGCATTTCAACCCGCCGGCGCGCATGACGATTCCCAACGTGGACGGGCTGGCGCCGCGCGCGGTCACCGAAATGTATTCGTACGATCACGACCTGGCCAGCTTCGTGGCGATCGGCAGCGCCACGGTCAGCCAGGATGGCTCGACCATCAGTTCCGATATCGGCTCCGGGGTGATCAAGGCGGGCTGGCATAGCGGCGGCAATCCGGCTTCCACCGGGGCGGCCGGAACCTGCCCGACGTGCCAGAAGTGCGAGGGGTCTAGTTGTATCGCCGACGATGGACAGACGCCGCCGCAGGCGTCGCCCACCGATTGCAAGGAGGAGGTTTGCCGCGCGGGCAGCTTGGTGAGCCAGAACAAGGATTCGGAGAAAACGGGACAGGATTGCAGAGCTTGTAAGAACGGGGTGCGTACGCCCGTGAACGAGCCGGCGCCAAATCCCAACGATGAGGTGAGCTGCTGCTTCGAGGGTAAGCGGATTCCTAACGTTGCTCCGAGCGTTGCTCTCTTTGAACAACAATGCAGCCCGGCACTGCGTTCGCAGAACAGGTCGCTTTTCCATGAAATTGATGGATGCTCGTCGTCGCCTCAGGATCCGATGGCGCTCGCTAATCCCTTTACCCAATTAAATCATCGGGGTACGTCCACTGCTTTTGGCGCTGTAGAATCAAACCCGCCGAAATCTGGCAGCGGAGCTCCTGGCCGCAATCTGCCATGTAACTGGCATGACGTCGCATATCAAACATGCGGGAAAACAAAGAGAAGTGCCGACGACGAGTTTCTTGTTCGTGCAAGCGCAGTTTGTAATGTAGCCTATCGCGCTCCCAATCCATACACGTCTGGAAGTGCCGAGTTCGTCGAGTTTAATGAGGAATATCGCACCTGTATGGCCGCTGCTCAGTCCTACGTCAATGTTCTGCGCGAGTTAGGTATTTTTACACACAATAAGCGCCAGCAACAATACTGCACGTGCTGTAGGCCGATTGGTGTTCCATAACGATTGGCTGCTACTTCACGAGGAGAATACTGTGAGATTTCTGATTGGCAGGTGTATTGTTACCATGATCATTGCCCTCAGCACTGGCCGCTTGTCAGCGGGGGTGGTAACGGATGTGGGCAAAGATCTAGAAATAATCGGAGTTGGTGCCGCGCTTGACGGTGAACGATTGACCGTACTTGCCGGACGCAGGGCGTCCGGGGACATCTCTGGGAGCTTTGTCGAGGTAGGTCTTATTATTGTGCCTGCTGCGGGTGGGAAAGGTAAGTTCACCAACATCCCGGAGCTGGATGGGTCGACTGACGTCAATTTCCAGCATGCATTCTCAAACGAAGGAGAGCTCTATTTTGAGAAAACAGCCGATACCGGCGTGATCCGGGTCGGCAAGGTGGGCACCGGCCGCTCTGCAGGGGCCAGTATTGCGCTCCCACCAGAGTTGCGCGACAGTAGTTTCAGAGTCAGCAATATCGCGGTACTCAATAACGGCGAGCTTGACATTGGCATGAACAGTAGGGGAGATGGCGCGTTGCTGTCAATGAAACCAGATCTTTCTGTCAAGTCAATTCGGAAAATTCCCGGCTCAACCAACTTCCATGGAGTGCTGCGGCTGCGGGGCGAGGCGGGCCGCTTCATGATCGTCAGCTCCACCGGTACGGATGCCTGGAGAGGACGGGTGACAATTACCCTGGAACTGCGTGCTCCCGATCTGGTGGCGACAATAGGCCGGCAGCAGGTGATGGGAATGCCCTCGCTGCCAGTGCAAAGCCCCGACGGCACACGAATAGCCTTGTCCACCCGTTCGTACCAGCCCGGATTGGTGACGACGCACTTGTACGACGCCTCGCTCGCCTTGGTGAAAAGCCAGGTGATCGTCGACCAACCATACTATTTCGCGCCGGTTGGGATCTTGCTGTCGGATTCCCGGTTGGTGGCGCTGCATGTTGATAAGGGAAAATGCTATGCCACCGTTGCCGATAGTCGCGACGGGCGTCAGCTGGCGCGGCATGACGTGACGGCCGGTTCAGGCATGCGATGCTTGAATGTGAGCGGCGTCATCGCCGGTACCAGGTTAATGTTGGCGGCAGCCTACAGTGAGGAAAATGCAGGCCCCGCGAGTACGACGTTGATGACCCAGATCGTACCCTTGTAAGCGCGCCATGAGGCAGCTGGACTATCGACGACGACTCGCTCCTGTTCTTGGCGCTGTGAACGGACGGTGGCGGCCACGGCCCTTGCTCATTGTTATATCGCTGTGCTACTGGGGCCAAGTCCCTGGTAGCTGAGGTTTCAGGAGAATATCGTGAGAGCTTCGATTGCCCGATTGTTCGTCGCCATCTTCATTGCCGCCAGCGCCAGCTACCTGTTCGCAGCGCCTGTGACTGGCGTCGGCGACAACCTTGAGACACTCGCCGTCAGGGCGTCGGACAAGGGCGACAGCCTGACCGTGCTGGCAGGCCGCAGGCCGCCAGGAAAGGACTTCGGCCCCTGCGCTGAGATCGTACTCATCACCGTGCCAGCAGCCGGCGGTGCCGGTACATTCACCCGGATCCCGGAACTCGATGGCGTAACGGACTTCAATTTCAATTACGCTTTTTCGCGATATGGAGATCTGTATTTCGTGAAAACGTACGGACCAGGTTCGGTCTATATCGGCAGGGTACGAAACGGCCGCGCCCGGATCGTGGAGGTGGCGTTGCCGCCCGCGCTGCACTATGGAACCGTCAGGGTTACAAACATCTCGGCGCTCGACAATGGTGGACTGGACCTTGGCGTCAACGGCAAGGGCGACGGAGTGCTCGTGACAGTCGATGCCGACTTGGCGCTCAAGTTGATCAAGCCCATCCCGCGGTCGGTCGAGTTTCAGGGGGTGCTGCGTTTGCGTGGCTATCCCGACCGCTTCGCCGTCCTCCATTCCACGGGTAGTGCGTGGCTGTTCGGCGGCGTGATATTCACGCTGGACTTGCGCGCGCCCGATCTTCTGGCGCCGCTGAAACGGCAACGCGTGATCGGCATGGCCTCGCAGCCAAGACAGAGTCCGGACGGCAAACGGATTGCCATGGTCACGCAGATCGTGTTTCCGGGACTGGTGACGGCGCACTTGTTCAATTCCTCGCTGGCGCCGGTCAGTTCGTTGATCACTGTCATCAAGCCATCCTACCCCGGACTGGTCGATATTCTGCTATCGGATACCCGGCTGGTGGCGCTGTACGACGACGGTGGCAAATGTTACGCCACGGTGGTCGACAGCATTCATGGACGACGCCTGGCCCGCATCGCGATCGCTGTCGAGCGGTCGTCGTTTTGCTACAAGGTACATGCTGTCATTGTCGGTACCAAGATGATGCATGTCACGACGCGCGCGAATTACCTCGGGGATGGCGTGAATACGTCGTTAACGACCCATGTGATGTCATTGTAGTAGCACTTTTCTGGCACACCAGCAACGGCATCATCCAACGATGCCGCCGCTGCCGACAAGGAGGATGGAGCACATGGACCGCACCTGCAACTTGCCCCCGGCGGGCACACTACGGCGCATCGGTCGCGCGCTGCTGCTTGCCGTATTGACCTGCGCCGGGTGGCCGGCCCTCGCCCAGCTCAACGAAAACTGCGTCGTCAGCGTCCTCAATCGCAATGTGCTGGTCAAAGCGGACGGCAGCTGGGTTCTGCCCAACATTCCCGCCAACTTCGGCAGCGTGCGCGCGCGCGCCACCTGCGTCCAGGGTGGCGTGACCAGCTACGGCGAATCGGCGCCGTTCACGTTTGCTGGCAACGCCTCGGTCACCCTGCCGCCGATCCTCCTCGGCCCCACCACGCGCATCCCGACCTCGGTGCGGGTGAGCGTGCCCACGGCCGTGCTCTCCAGCGTGGGCGCGACCACCCAGGCGCTGGCGCTGGCGACCTACAGCGGCAGCCCGGACCAGGTCGATGTCAGCGCCAGCGGCACCAGCTACCGCATCAGCAACCCGGCCATCGCCACCATCACGGCCGGCGGCCTGATCACCGCCGTGCGCAGCGGCACCGTGGTGGCGCAGGCGATCAACGAGGGCACCCAGGGCATCGTGCAAGTGCGGGTTGCGCTGGCCGGGGCCGACAGCGACGGCGACGGTGTTCCCGACGCCGACGAGATGCGTCTGGGGATGGATCCGGGTAATCCGGCCGACACCTTGCTCGACCTCGATCACGATGGCATGACTGCGCGCGAGGAATTCCAGGCGGGCACCGATCCGCGCAACGCCGATAGCGACCGCGACGGCCTGGGCGATGGCGCCGAGGCCCATTGCCCGCGCGCCGCGTGCAGTAGCCCGGTCATGAACGACACCGATGGGGACGACATCGACGATGGCACCGAAATCGCCACTGGCAGCGACCCGGTCGATGGCGCCAGCTACAAGCTGGCGGCGGCGCTGAAGAGCTTGCGCGTGACCCCAGGCGGCTTTACGTTGAACGTGAATTCGCTCAGCGGCAATGCCAGCGTGCAGTTGACGGTCACCGGCACCTTGATCGACGGCCGCGAGATCGACCTGACCAGCGCGCAACGCCAGACCACCTATGCCAGCGATAATCTGACCACCTGCAATTTCGGCGATGCCGACGGCCGCGTCCACGCGAGCCAGCCAGGTAATTGTACGATTACCGTCAGTAACAATGGCAAGAGTGCGTCGGTGGCCGGCGCGGTGCAGGATTTTACCCCGTCCCGGCTTGCCTTCCTCGAGATCCCGGGCTTTGCCAACGGGGTGGCGGTCAACGGCGACTATGCGTTTATCGCGTCCGGCGCCACCGGGCTGCACGTGGTGAGCCTGGGCGCCGACCGGCGCAGCCCGTCGGTGGCGGCGCTACTTGACGTGGGCGGCAATGCCAACGACATCACGCTGTCCGGAACGATGGCCTACCTCGCCACCAGCGCCGGCCTGAAGGCGGTGGACGTGTCGAACCCGGCCAAGCCGAGGCTGCTGGGCAGTTTCGCCGGCGTCGGCAACGCGATGGGTGTCAAGGTGCGCGATACCACCGCCTATATGGCCGCCGGGGCCGGCCTGCACATCGTCAGCGTGGCCAACCCCGCCGCGATGATCCAGGCCGGGTCGATCGAAGTGGGCGGCAAGGCATGGAACGTCGAGCTCGATCCGACCCGCAACCTGGTGGCGGTCGCCGCCGGCAGCGCCGGCTTGCAACTGGTCGATATCAGCAACCTCTCGGCGCCGCTGCTGCGCGGGGGCGTCGCCACCGGCGATGCGCGCGGCGTGGCACTGCGCGGCAATGTCGCGCTGGTAGCCGATTTTGTCAACGGCCTGACCTCGGTGAACGTCGCCAATCTTGCCGAGCCGGCGGTGATATCGATGACGGCCGACTTGGCGGGCGGCCTGCTCAATAATGTCGTCTTGTCGGGCAATTTCGCGCTTGGCGCCGACGTGATGTATTTCAACGGCGTGCCGATCGTCGACATCAGCAATCCGGCCGACATGCAGCCGCGCTCGCTCCTCAGCTTTGGCACGCGCGAGGATGAAGGCATGGGCATCGCCATCGATGACAGGTATGTCTACCTGGTCGCCGTTCGCAACGACCGGCAGCGGGGCGGCAGCAACGGCCATGGCGGCCTGTACATCGGCCAGTACCAGCCGCGCACTGACATGGCCCGGGTGGCGCCGAGCGCGACGATTACGCTGCCGGACAGCGGCAGCCAGGTGGTCGAAGGCGCGCAGCTCACCGTTGCCGTCGATGCGGCCGACGATATCGCAGTGGCCGCGGTGCGCTTTCGCATCGATGGCCAGGGCGTGTTCACCAGCACCACCGCACCGCATCAGTACACGTTTACGGTGCCGGACGGGGTCGGCACGCTGACCCTGGGCGCGATCGCGCGCGACTTGGGTGGCAACGAGGGAAGTGCCGCCCCGGTGGTGGTGTCGGTCGTGCCCGATCCGCTGACCACGGTGGTCGGACAGGTGGTCGATGTCGCTGGCAACGCGGTGCCGGGCGCACTGGTCAGTGCAGCGGGCGGCAGGACGGCGATCACCGACGGTGCCGGGCGCTTTCGGATCGCCGCTGTGCCCACCATCTCCGCCAGGCTGGCGATCCAGGCGAAATACACGCCAGCCGGCGGCGCTGTACATATCGGCGCATCGCCAGCGCTGGCGGCGGTGGCGGGCGGCGACACCCAGGCCGGAACAACCACGGTTGTGGAGCTCAACTTCGAAGCCGATGTGGGCGTGCGCTGGACTACCTGCGACGATTGCTTCGTTCAGCGTACGCTGCCGTTCAATTTCCCGTTCTACGGGCAGGTCTACGGCGACGCCTGGGTCGGCAGCAATGGCTATATCACTTTCGATGCGGGCGACGCGACCTATTCGGAAAATGTTCCCTCGTTCAACCGCCGCAAACGCATCGCGGCATTTTTCGACGATCTGATTGGCGGTGGCGGCGTGTTCGTCAACGACCGCCTGCCCGGTCGGTTTATCGTCACGTATGACCAGACCCGTCACCTCACCGGCACCGGCACCAACACGCTCCAGATCCAACTGTTCCGCGATGGCCGGATTGTGTTTGCCTACAAGGGCATCACCGCGCTCGGCACCGGCTCGCTGGTCGGATTGACGCCGGGGCCGGGCGCGCCCTTCCAGCAGGTCGACTTCGGCGCCACGCCGCTAATGAATTTGCCAGCCGCAACGGCTATTTACGACTATTTTACCCAGACCAAGCGCTTCGACCTGGACCAGGCCTTCATCTTGTTTACGCCGCTTGCGGGCGGCGGCTACCAGGTGCAGACGCTGGTGCCGCCGCTGGCGGCGCCAGCGGCGACCCTGGCCGGGGCGGCCCCGGTGCCGGCCGAGGCGTCGAGCGCCCCCGCGCAGTTGCGGGCGACAGTCCAGCGCGCCAAAGCCAGCGGCGCTGTTGCCGACAACATGGCGAACGCCGAAGTGCGGGTGCGGTCCTCGGGTAATCCGCGTTACCAGGGCATGACCAATACCGACAGCCAGGGACGCTTCCGACTCGGCGCGGTACCTGCCGGCGGTGTCAGCATCGAAGTATGGCGCGACGGCCGGCTGATCGGGCGCGGAGCGGGACTGACGGGCGACGGCGGCGCGGACCTGGTCAACATTGAGCTGGCATCACCGCAAGTTCAGCCGAAATCGGGGAGCGCCAAATGAGCCCGCGCCGGCGCTGCATGGCACTGGCGATCGCCGGGCTGAGCGTGGGGATTGCCGGTTGGGCGCTCGCCCAGGTCGACGCGTCGCTTCAGGCCATGGGCCTCGGCGACGAATTCGGGCTGCGCCAGCATCTGCGCGACGACCAGGAATTCGTGCTGCCGCTGGCAGAGCTGATCGAGCATGGACGCAAGGTGTTCTCGGCGAACTGGACCTTGTCCGAAGGAGGCGGGCGGCCGCTCGCCAAGGGCAACGGACGCGCCTTGTCGGATCCGTTGGCGCCGCTGCGTGGCGCTCGCTCGTTCAACCGCATTTCCGGTCCGGACGCCAATTCCTGCATGGGCTGCCACAGCCAGCCCTACGGCATCGCGGGAGGCAGCGGGGATTTCGTCGCCAATGTGTTCGTGCAGGGGCAGCGCTTCGACTTCGCCACCTTCGAGCGCACCGATACGGTGCCCACCAGAGGCTCGCTCGACGAGCGCGGCATGCCGGTGACGCTGGCCGGCATTGCCAATTCGCGCCACACACCGGGCATGTTCGGCGCCGGCTACATCGAAATGCTGGCGCGCGAGATCAGCGCCGACCTGCAGCGCATCCGCGACCGCACGCAGCGTGGCCAGACGCGCGCCCTGGTCGCCAAGGGCATTGATTTTGGCCGCATCACGCGGCGCGGCGATGGCATGTGGGACGTGCGCGAGGTGACCGGCCTGCCGCGCCAGAGCCTGATCACCGCCACGCCGATCGATCCGCCCAGCCTGCTGGTGCGTCCGTGGCACCAGGCCGGCAATTCAGTATCGCTGCGCGACTTCACGAACACCTCGTACCATCATCACCACGGGATCCAGCCGACCGAGCGCTTCGGCGCCAACCTCGACCCGGATGGGGACGGCTTCTCGAACGAATTGACGCGTGCGGATGTCACCGCCGCCACGCTGTTCCAGGCCGTCATGGCGGTGCCCGGGCAGGTCGTTCCGAACGAGCCCGAAGTAGAACGCGCCATCCTGCGCGGCCAGCGTCTGTTCGGCCAGTTTCAGTGCGCACAGTGCCATGTGCCCGCGCTGCCGCTGAGCCGGCAGGGCTGGACGTTTAGCGAACCCGGCCCTTTCAATCCGAGCGGCAATCTGAAGGCTGGCGATGTGCGCGCCGTACGCGTCGAGCTGAACGATCGCGCGCTGCCGCTGCCGCGCCTGGGGCCGGCTCACCCGGGTAATGAGTCGATGCTGGTGCCGGCCTACACCGACTTCAAGCTGCACGATATCTCTGGAGAGGCCGACGACATGCCGGCCGAAGCGCTCGACATGAATTGGCCTGTATGGGCTCCCAAATTCGCGGTAGGGAACCGGCGCTTTCTCACGCGTCGCCTGTGGGGGATTGCCAATTCGGGACCGTATTTTCATCACGGCATGTTCACCACCATGCGGCAAGCGGTGCTGGGACACGCCGGCGAAGCGATCGCGTCACGACAGGCATTCCAGGCCGCCGGCAAGACGGATCAGGATGCGTTGATCGAATTTCTCAAGTCGTTGCAGGTGCTGCCGCCAGGCACGCCGGAACTCGTCGTCGATGAGAAGTTTCAGGCTAAACGGTGGAGCGCCAGCGGCTCTGGGGCAAAGTAGCTGCACGGGTCGCTGCGCTGGCCGATATGCCATTGGCGTCGAATTGAGGCATCGAGCGCTTTCCATTCGACGTTGCTTAGTGTTTTTCAGTATCGTCCTTCCGGTATCAGGTTTTCACCATTCCACCAGCCCGCGAAGCAACGCGCACAAAGATTGCACGAAAACCGATTGGGCGGGGTCATGCTGACGCAAATGTGGTCGGTATCCGCCGGCTTGTTGGCGTGCCATGGACAACAGGCTGCGTGCGACGGGCTGGCGGACCGGCAAACGCAGGCCCGCTTGCCCGGTTCGATTTTTCCCATTCCACAAGTCTGGCGGGGAAGGGCAAGCGTGCAGTAAGTATCAGTTTTGCTTGGGAGTCCCGAACACATGTGCTTTCAAGCTTGATTATTCGGAGACCTCGAAAAAATCCGCTGCGCGGCGTCATTTTCGCGCTTGCGATGCTTACCTTAGCTTCGTACGGTCGCGCTTCCCGGACGACACTGATGCCGTTCGCTACGGTTTTTCGAGGTCGCCGGTGGTCCTTGGTTCAATCAACTCCATCGCCTCTGCTGCCAATTTAAAGAATACTGGAAAGGCTGACGTTCGGAACATTCGGATGGTCGGGTCGTAACTGAGCGTTGCCATGTCAAGAAGAGCCTTTCGGCGATCTTGGCCATCGGTCGGGACACCGTAGCGATACGTTTCGACGATGCGCACACGGGGCGCGACCTGACACGAAAGATCGCTGCTACCCGCGTCGGATCCCATTGCGACATAGGCAAACAGTTCCGGAATGATCCAGATGCCGGCGTTTGCTCTGCGTGACGACGAGAAAAAATTGATCGGCGTCGACCTGATCAGGACGCAATTGGGACACTGCGTGAGTATGTCGTCGGCAACTTTGCCGCGGCCATCCTTGCCATATGCAGG
The DNA here is from genome assembly GCF_011682155.1 of Massilia sp. CCM 8734. NCBI lineage: Bacteria > Pseudomonadati > Pseudomonadota > Betaproteobacteria > Burkholderiales > Oxalobacteraceae > Massilia > Massilia sp. CCM 8734. The sequence continues at coordinate 44,777 of NZ_WHJI01000018.1, read as the reverse complement.
CGGGTCGATAATTACCGGCGTCCGCCCATGAAAGGTCTGAACATCGAGGTCCTTTACCGCTTCCGTTGTGAACTGCGTGGAATCGCTCGGGCGAACGATGATCCACGCCGGATCGCCGAAGTCGCGGTAAATAAAGGCATAGCGGCCGATGTCGGTAATGGCATCCATCCAGGGCCTTTCGAGCAGAAAGCGTCCCGAATGAAGCTCATATTTCAAGACTAGCTGAACCATTAACGCGCGCGCGACTGTCTCGTGGAATTGGGCCGGTCGGCGCGTTTCGATAAGACCTTCCGCATCGATTCGATCCTCGCGCTTTGCGCGGCGCTGTATCGAGCGCCGCATTTGTTCGAGCAGTCTGTCGGTAATGCACTGTAACACCGGCAGGCGCCTTGCTCGTAGCCTGGCTTTGATGTCGTCTTCGCCGTCATCGCCATTGCTGCTCGGGGTATTGACCACAGCGAGCAGGCCCTCAAGGTTGTCACCGTCGTCCATGGGCGAAAACGTATTCTGCCACTTTATAGAACCACATTGTGCTGCCATGAGGCTACTGAGAAATTCAGGACGACCCAGATGCGAGAACACATGGATGATTTTTCCTGAAAAACGATCGGCAATACGCGCCATGACGTGAGCATGGGTGAGTTCAGTTTTGCGTTGGTTTGTCGTCCCGACCTTGCGATACGCATGCAAAGGGAAAATCGTGCAAGGAAGGGGGCGCGCGCCCATAGCGACACTAATTTCGCCGGTGAGCAGTTGTAGAGCGGTGTAACGGTCCATCGCAGTGGCACCGTTGCGTCCTTTCCAAGGAACCCGTGTAGCGATCGCTGAGACGGTTGCATATGCAAGATGCCCCGCCGTGCTGTTTTTGCGGGTCGGCACGGCCCGTGTCGCATCCGGGCCCGTTTCGGATCGGACCACAAAACAACGCGCGGTGTTTGCCACCGTGCCGATCTCGCTTGTGTACAGGACCGAGGTCATGGCGATAAGCCAGCGCCCAGGTGCGATCATCTTGATCGCGACGTCGAGTGCCTGTTGGTGGGCCTTGGATTGTTTCCAGCTATCGCTGATAAACATCTGGGTGCTGCCGATGTACTGTACGACGCCATGCGGTGCGACTCGGGCAACACATTCGGCGAAACGCAGGCGCGCAAGCGGCTCGATCTCATCGCCGCAAGCGTCGCGCGCATGCCATCGCAGTTCCGGTTCGGGCATCCGCTCCAGCGGTTCGGCAAGCAGCACCCAAATGCTCTCGCGCGAACGGACGCTGGCCTTGATGCGACGTCGGGCGATACAGGCGTAAAGCAGTTCGTTCCAGTGCCCGTACCGCTCCTTTTCGTCAAGGCGGATTAGCTTGCCCTGCATGCTGCGTGCCCACCGCCTTATCGCCGTTTCGTCCAGCGTGACTGCGCTCAAAACGAAGGGCGGCGGGGCGTCCTCTGACGATGCGCGGGCGTTCATACAGGCTCTCGGGCAGTGTCGGCGTCGCCAGGTTTGCCGTTGCGGCCGCTTTTGATCGCATTAACGATGAATGTCAATGTCGTTTTTAGCTCGAGCGGCATGCGCGCTGCGTTGAGCAAGGTGCAGGCATCCATCCAGTAGACCGGTACATTGCAGTCTTCCTGAAGAAAGGAGTCCGTGTACCACATGTCGTGGTATGGCCACGCAGAGCACATGAAGACAAAGGCGTCCGCGTTCTTGCCGGTACTTGCCGCCAGCCGTCGGGTTTTTTTCGTGACTTCGTCGGCTAAGTCCTCTCGTGACCTGTTCCACGGACTATATTTTGACGCAATAGCTGTTGTTTTGCAGTCAAGCAGCAGGTTGACGCCATCCATCGTAACCAGGAAGTCGCCTGCCTCGTGCGAGCCGTCCAATACGGCGCCCATGAAGGTCTCGTGGTCGATTGCGGCCTTTACCTCGTATTCAAGGTAGTCGCGACCGCGTATAGCCCGCAACGCCATCTCTATTGCGCGTTCGTCCCCAGCGGGGTAGGCGATCTCGAACAGCTCGCGTGGCTTGAGCAGCATTAACTCGCCTTTGATCGATTTCATATTGGAGGGATAGCGCGGGTAGCTCAGCAGCGAAATGCGTCCGCTGCCGGCATGCCGGATGATGTAGGTATTGGTCTTGGCACAGGCCAAGGTACGCTCTTCCTTTGAAGTGCGGATATAGGAACTGTGCAGTGCCTGCTCGCATGCGGCACGTACGCGCGCCGCCGGTCCGGAGCCAGGTATTCTGGTTCGTATTGCTGCGGAAATCACAGACAGGAATGTCGATGCCGGGATCGCATGGTTCGACGGATCGGACAGAAAGTCGCGCACATCGCGGATCGCTTCCAACTCGATCGGCGTCAACGGCACGCCGCCTTTGTACGACCGTGAAATCCATTCCGCTACGCCACCGTCCTCACCGTCGCATGAGATGGTCCTGTCGATCCAGTACTGCTTGCAGGCTACGCTGAGGACTCGCAAATCGGGTGTCGTCATGATTTCGTCTGGCCGGCTCCCACCATTGCCGAGCATGAAAAGACGAGCATGTTTGTCGGATAAGATTAGGAAGCGGTGTGCCGGAAGCGGGACTCTGCACCGGACGAATCGACCGACTCCCTGATTGGTCAGGTCGACCACCGCCATGGCGCCGAAATCCGACCATTTTACGGCATGCTGGATCGGAATGACGCTGCCGGCCCTCAGCTTTGCCGTCAATTCTTGTTGCAGGGTACGGTCGCCTATGGAGATCGCCTGGATCGCAACCCGCCGATAATTGTCGCTGGTGACAAAACTGCGAGGATGCTCCGCGAACACGACGCCGTTGAAATCCAGGTAGCGGTGGCTTTCCCCCGCTTCATGCTGGTGCCGTAGATAGTTTTTTCCTATACGGCTCAGCACCACATTCTGCGTGTCGACTCTGAAATTTGCCCCGCGCATCATCTTCTTGTAGACGCCGACGACAATCCCATTTCGTACCTGCTCGCATCCGAGGAGCCTGCCCATGCACCGGGCAACGCCATCTTCGATGCTGTCGAACAGCATCGAGTGTTCGGATGCAACCACCAACCCATTCGCCGCGCGCGCCGGCGCGTCGTTGCTGACCCAGCGCTCCATTACGGAGAGACCTTGCTTTACGCGATCGGTGTTAATGCCGATCAATTCACCAATGCGGGCATCCTCGCACAGATCGGTCAGGCGGCGCAGGATCTTTCGCGCATTTCGATAGGAGTTGGTCGCGACAATGCATACCACCGGTACGTCGATCGCATTCAGTTCCTCAATTTTGGCGAGCAGCGCGTTCAAGCCATCCTCGTATTCCCGCTCGTCCCCATCCCGGACCGGGAAAATGCGTATGTCGGGTGTGTTCTGTTCCCACCTCCTGACGTCAAACAGTTCGTTGACGATGGCGTCTTTTTTCTCGTTCAGCGGGCTGCCGCGCTGATCGAGGTCGAGAACGACACGGTCCGCGCCGTCCGGCAACGAGCCCAAGATGCCGCGATGCTTCGATAGCAACCAATCGAGATTCAGATTCGTGAGCGGTGAGCGCAGCTTCACCGACGCGGAGGATAACAGGATTGAGTTGCGCGCCTGCAGGAGCCGAAACAGGGTTTGCTCTGGCGGCGCATGGCTGACAAACAGGCTCAGGCTGGATGGATGGTCATCGTTTTTGGTATTTTCGCGATGGCGGATTTCGGCAAAGGCAACACCGTGCAAATAGTAATGGTCATCGGCGAAGGTGTTATTGCCTGGCGACCGGATATTTCGCCCGCTGCGTTCGCTGTCAATGGAACTCGTTGCTAGGGCGATCAGCTCGCGTGCGGTGGCACTGTGCATCTGAAGCGTCTCATAGACTTCCTGGGTAACACGCCTCGTGTTGACAGGCGCCCCGGCCATGGCTTCAGCCCGGACGAAATGCCGAACGAAGGGGATAATGGCCTTTCGGAAAATACTGCGGATGACCACGGTCAACTGGGACGGCGCTGTGTCGTTGATTTCCAGTCGATAGGATTGTGGGATGCCGCCGTTGCCGCCGTTAATGGTCAGATCGAATTTTGGTATGTCGCCGATCGCGATCGAGGCTCTGTCCCGGCAAACCGACATCAGATGGCCTGGGCGTGCTTGGCCGCGCTTGGTTTTCGATGGCGCCATGTAGATGTTCACAGGAAGCCACGTTCCTTTTTTGCAAATTGCATTGCTGCGACTGGTCAGGTAAATGGTCCTGCTGCGGTCGTAAAAGCGCTTCAGCGTCTTGTTCTGCTTGCGGCGACGCCGGAAGAACTCGGAGATCAGTGACGCGCAGCTCAGGTACTCGATTGCAGCGGAGTTTTCATCGACATAGGACATGGACGTTTCGAATACCTCATTTGCTTCTTCAAACACGAATATCGCACGTTCGATTTCTTTGAAGTCGATCGCCTGTTCAACAATCTCGCCGTTCGATTCCGTGAAACTGGCAGCGCGATAGCGCAGTTTTGCCGCTGTAATCAGCGCGATACGCGGTGCTCCGGGTTTTTGTATTTCCTGCATCGCTGGCTGATGCGGCGAGGCCGCCTCCTGGCCGCTGAAGAAGTCGCCGCCAGCGATGGGGCAGCTTCGATTGCAGGGATGGAAGAGGACATCCGGCGCCGTCGTCTGCAGTCGGGGCAAGAGATGCTTTCGACACACGCTACGAAATTCTGGCAGCGCCACGGTCGGCCTTGGCGCGAGGGCCGCGAATTCTTCCAGCCATTCACTGTCTTCCTGAAGCGGACAGTTCCATGGAGTCAAGCCTTCCTTTACGATCTCGTCGGCCACGGCCACGGGCACAGTCATTTCCTTTCCTTGTGTGATTTCGAGCAATTTTCGGGCGTATTCTTGTGACCCGAGAAATCGAATGGCGTCTTTGTAGTAGCCATTTTTCCAATACTGGCCGAGGTAACGATGTTGGGAAGCAACGATAACGATTTTCAGTGTATGGTTCTCGTCAGTGTTGATGAGAAAGTCGTTCAGGTCCCGAAAGAACTCGCTGCCGGAGGTCGTTTTTCCTGTCCCTGTGGGTGAGGTGTCAAGGCCGATGACGGTCTTGCCGGCGATATGCTGGCGTATTAGTTCGCTGAGGAGCAGTTTGGTCGGTGATGTCATGATCATGTCCCGAATGGAGGAGAGTAATCGATAGGCGCATGGCGCCAACGCATAAGTGGAGCCGGTCCAGTATGCGTAGTCGCAGGGTGTGTTCAGTATCGAAGTGAGCGCTTCGCGCGTCGCGTCAATGAAGTGTGGAAATGACGGAACTTCGGGCGGCGAAACACCTCTGCATCCATGAGCAGGATTCGCACCGAGGGAAATGAAGCGCGGCGCCGGGATCTAACGGCCATATCATGAGTGATCGTGCGACATCGCTAACGGGATGTCGTCAGCGTGTCAGGGGGAATGCGTGCGCCTGGCATAGCGCATTCGGTACGCGACCGGTTGGGCCCAGACAGCAACTGGGGACCTCGAAACCTACTGCGCGAGCAATTTCTACCTGCGATGTGCACTATACCTACGTACGACTGCACTTCTCGGACGAAACTTGCACCGTTCGCTACGGTTTTTCAAGGTGCCCCGCTGTTGCTTGTCTTCAATTATCGCGCATGGGCGCTGCCGGGGAGCGATGGGCCGCATTGGCCGGGCACCCGATGCATAATCTAGTGCGCGGGGAGGCCGACCAAGATGCTGCTGATCGTCGCTTGGAATTTCTCCGGTTCTTCGCGATGAATCTGATGCCGGGAATCTTCAAATACAACCACCGCCTTTTTTGAGGCCGTCAGTTTCAAAATAGTCCTTTGTTATTCTGGTGGACGTTTGAAGGTCGTTTCTCCTGACGAGGAAATAGACCGGACAGTTGACTTTCGTCAGCGTTTTTGGTAGCAGGCTATTTCTTTTCATGTCCTATCCCAGCCATTCTGCCTGTCATCCTCGGCCAGCTCCGCGTCGAGCGCGAACATGGCTTCGAGTTCTTCGCGCGCCTGCTTGGCCACCGACAGGAACTGTTCCTTGTCCTTGTAATACGGATAAATCTTGTCCAGGCTGCGCATATTGAACATGCGGAACTTGCTGGCCGCCTGGCGCGCCCGGTAGGCGCCGAAGCCCAACTCGTGCAGCACATCGCGCCCCAGCCTCAGCGCCGCCTCGAACGTTTCGCGCTCGATGATGGTCACGCCGCGGTCGCGCAAGTCGAAATAATGGGTCACATTGCGCGCGCGCGCCATGATTTTCAAGTCCGGAAACGTCCTGCGCACCGCGTCCACCAGTTTCAGGCTGTCGTCGATATCGTCGACCGCCACCACCAGCGCGCGCGCCCGCGCCGCACCGGCCGCGTGCAGCAGGTCGACCCGCGTCACATCGCCATAAAACACTTCCATGCCGAAGCGGCGCACCAGGTCGATCTGGTCCGGATCGTGATCGAGCACGGTCAGCTTGACCCCGTTAGCCGCCAGCAGGCGCCCGAGGATCTGGCCGAAGCGCCCGAAGCCGGCGATGATCACATGCTCGTCGTTGGGCGCGATCTTGTCGGCCTGGCGCTTCTGGTCGGCGCGGTAGCGCGGCGCGATCAGGCGGTCGTGCGCGATCAAGAGCAGCGGCGTGACCACCATCGACAACGCCACCACCACCACCAGCGTCGAGGCCACCTCGGCGCTGAACACCTTGGCCGCTTCGGCCGCGCCGAACACCACGAACGCAAATTCGCCGCCCTGCGACAGGATGAAGGCGAACAGCGCCTGCTGGCTGCGTGGAATCTCGGCGATCTTGCTGATGCCGTACAGGACCGCGATCTTGATGCACAAGAACGCCGCCACCAGCCCCAGGATCAGCCACGGCTGCGCCATGAACACGCCGAAGTCGACCGACATGCCGACCGCGATGAAGAACAGCCCGAGCAGCAAGCCCTTGAACGGCTCCAGGTCGGTCTCGAGCGCGTGCCGGTATTCGGAGTCGGCCAGCAGCATGCCGGCCATGAAGGCGCCCAGCGCCATCGACATGCCGACCCATTGCATCAGCAGCGAAATGGCGATCACCAGCAGCAGCGCGAAGGCGGTAAAGATCTCGCGCATGCCGGTCTTGACGATGATGCGCAGCAGCGGGCGCACCAGGTAGCGCCCGGCGAAGATCAGCGCGCCGATCACGCCGACCACCTTCAGCACGCCCAGCCAGCCCTGTTCGGTGCCTTCAAGCGCCGCCACGCCCAGCAGCGGCACGATGGCGATCATGGGAATGGCGGCCATGTCCTGGAACAGCAGGATGGCAAAGCTGGCCGAGCCGGTCGGGGTGGTCATCAGGTTGCGCTCGTCGAGCGTGGCCAGGGCGATCGCGGTCGACGACAGCGACAGGCCGAGCGCGGCAATCAGCGCCACCTTCCAGTCGATCCCGGCCAGCATGGCGCAAGCGCACAGGGCGCCGGTCACGCCCAGCACCTGGGCCGCGCCGCGCCCGAAGATGGCGCGCCGCATCGACCACAGGCGCTTCGGTTCGAGTTCCAGGCCAATCACGAACAGCAGCAGCACCACCCCGAATTCGGAAATGTGCAAGATGTCTTCGACCTCGCCGATCAGGCCCAGTCCCCACGGGCCGATGGCGATGCCGGCCAGCAGGTAGCCGAGCACGGCGCCCAGGCCCAGTTTTTTGGCGATCGGCACGGCAATCACCGCCGCCGCCAGGTAGATCAGTGCGTTAAGCAGCAAACCGTGTTCCATTGTTACAGAGCTTTCTTAGGGGAGGTCATGCGCTCGTAAGCGCGCTCAGGCGGGCGACGAAGGTGTCGATGTGGGCGTCGAGCGTTTCCTCGCTGGCGTGATGGGCGCCATGCAGGATGTGGGGGGCGAGCCATTCCATGCCGCACAGGGCGGCAATCTGGCGGTAGGGCGGCAGGAAGGCCGCAAACGGGTGGCCGTGCGCGGCGTCCGGCGCATAGGCATCAAGCGGACTGCCGGTCGAGGCGGCCAGCCAGAAGCGCTTGCCCGCGAGCGCGCTGGCGCCGGCGCCGTAGGCCCAACCCGGCGTCAACACCGCATCGACCCATTCCTTGAGCAGGGACGGCATGCCGTACCACTGTATCGGATGGAGTAACACCAGCGCGGCGGCGTCGGCCAGGTTTTCCTGCTCGGCCGCCACGTCGATGTAAAAGTCGGGATAGGTCTCGTACAGGTCCACCAGCTCGACGCCGGGCACGCCGCGCGCGGCGTCGCGCAGGCGCCGGTTCACGCGCGAGCGATGCGGCGCCGCGTGGGCGAAGACGACCAGTACCTTGCGCAGTGGCGCGCCAGCGCGCGCCGTCACTTCGCTTCGAGCATGGCTTTGGACAGCGCGAAGCCGGCGTCGTCCTGGTCCAGGGCCCACGACATCATGCCGCCCAGGCGGTGGTCGCGCACGTAAGCGGCTTTTTCCTTGATCACGAGCGGATCGTCGTAGGTCCAGAAGGTGCCGTTCTCGTACGTCCAGAGCTGCTTGCTGACCGGATGATAGAACTTGGGCGCCTTGCGCGCGGCGATGGTCGAGTAGCGCTCGGTGCCTTCCTCGAAGCCCTTGGCCGGACCCGTCGCGCTCTGGTACAGGCCGTAGCGCGCCGCCGCCACTCCGGTCCAGCCGCGCGCGTAGAAGGGCACGCCGATGACCAGTTTCTTGGCCGGCACGCCGGCTTTCAGGAAACGCTCGACACCGGTGTGCACGCTCTGCTTGTCGGTGTCGGGGCTGCCGGGATCGGGGTACAGGTTCGAGTGAAAGCCGGTCGGGCCTTGCCTGGTCCAGCTGCCGTGGAAGTCGTAGGTCATCAGGTTGATCCAGTCGAGCGACTTGACGTACTTGGCCGGCTCGGTGGCGTCGGTGGTCTTGGCGCCGCTGTTGACAGCCGCCGTCAGGTAGTATTTCTTGCGTTGCTTCTTGCCCAGCGCGTTGAGCTGGCTGCGAAATTCCGCCAGCAGCAAGGTGAAATTCTGCTTGTCCGAGGGGCTGATGGTGTTGTACGCCATCAGCGGCACGCCCGGATATTCCCAGTCGATATCGAAGCCGTCGAACAGCCCGGCTGCGGCGCCCTTGCCGCCATGCCCGTTCAGGACCGGCAGGTCGCCCTTGATGTACAGGTCGATGCAGGACGACACCAGCGCGCGCCGCAGCGGTTCGGTGGCGGCGCCGGCCGAGAACCAGCGCGACCATTCGGCCCCGCCGATGGCCAGCATGACCTTCAGCTTGGGGTGCTTGGCCTTGAGCTGGCGCAACTGGTTGAAATTGCCCGCCAGCGGCTGGGAGGCGGTGTCGGCCGTGCCGTCGACCGATTCGGCCGCCGTGAACGGACGGGCGTAATCGAGCGTGGCGCGCATGCCGCCGCCGTCGGCCGCATCCTTGATGTCGCGCCCGCTGTCGCAGCGGTAGGTGTTGTCCGGCATCTTGTACAGATTGGCGAAGGCGTAGTTCAGGAACGTGAAGCGTTCCGCCACGCCGGCCTGGTCAAGCTGCTTCAGGCGAAAACCGCTCTCGGTACTCCAGGCGGTGTAGTACGAGCCGACTTCGACCGGGGCGGCGGTGCGCGCCGGGGCCGCCATCGCCGCCGTGGTCGCGCCGGCCAGCGCGAGGGCGCAGGCCAGGGTGGTCATGCAGGTTGTGTTCAACATCTGTTCTCCTTGCTTAAATCTTGAGCTTGCAATTATGTATGTTCAGGCGTGCAACTACCAGCACGATTGTGGCCGTAAAGACGGCGCCGGCCAACAGTGCGGCGTCGCCCTCGAGCAGCGCCGGGCGCAAGCGCGCGCCGGCCAGGCTGATGACGGCGCCGATGGCGAACGGCAGCAGGTAGGTGATCAGCGGACTGGTCGCGGCCGGCTCCACCAGCACGGTCCAGCGGCGCACGGCCAGTACCTCGACCAGCCAGTACAGCAGCGCGAACACGGCCACGCACAGCGCGCCGCAATACAAGGCCCAGGGCGGCGTGGCGCCGATCTTGGACACCGGGTACCAGTGGTGCAGCACCCATCCGGCCAGCGCCAGCACCAGCGCGAAAGCGGCCGCTTGCCGCAGGCGCTGCGGCGCGCCGCGCTGGCCGTCGAAGAACAGCAGCGCGCACACCAGTCCGGCCAGCACGATCACGCTATGGATGGCGTGCCCGGACAGGGCCGTGCCGACGCCGGTTTTGTTGCTGATCATGTACAGCGCCACGCCGGCGGGCATGGCCCCCAGCAGCAGGGTCAATTGCCCGCGCCCCGCCTGGTACAGCAGCGCAACGGCCAGGTAAGCCCAGCCGATCAGGCCGAGAATGCCCCACCACTGCGGCGTCATCATGGCGGCGTGCTCGCCGCGCCAGAGCAGCGCCAGGGCGGCCAGCAGGGCCACGCCGGCGCCGCGCAGGCAGCCATTGAGCAGGGCGCTGTCGAACCGGTACACGCCCCACACCAGCAGCACCGCCGCGTAGAAGGCCAGCGACCAGGCCGCGATCGGCATGCGCATGGCCGCTTCGCTGTAGCCCGACTCGGCGTTGACCATGAACACGCCCATCACGATCAGGGCCAGCGCGCGCCAGGCGCTGTGCCCGAACACCCGGCCCGGGCCATCGCCGCGCGCGAGGCGGCTGTTCACGCCGAAGGGAATCGACATGCCGACCGCGAACAGGAAGGCGGGGAACACGATGTCGGCCAGGCCCATGCCGTTAGCGCCGCCATCGGCGTGCAGCAGCGACGCCGGCACGCCGCGCGCACCGGCCAGGAAATTGACGAACAGCATGAGCACGAAGGTGAGGCCGCGAAAGGCGTCGACCGACAGGATGCGTTGCCGGGGCAAGTCGTTGAAGGCGAGGGACATGGGTGGTGGCGGTAATGGTAACGGAAAGTCATCGATGTCGGCAGACAGTAACATTTCCTGCGGACGAGGCCAAGAGCCTTGCCGGAAGTTAAAATTATAACACTATCCGTGTCGGCTTTCTTTACAGTCGAGCTTTTCAAACCGGTACCGGTCGCGCTAAGTGGCTGAATTGATGGCCTTGTTGTTTCGGGTACGGAAATTGCTAAAGCATTGGCACAAGCGTCATAAGCTTTGCGCAAAATCAAAAAATGGAGAGACTATGCCTGGAAAAATGAAGATGCTCGCTTGCATGGCCGCCGCGCTGGTCGGCACGGCCCAGGCCGGCGTGATTGGCGTGGGCGGCTTTAGCGCCCCGACCGTGATCGACTTCGAGAACGCCGTCGCCGGTCCGATCGGCAACCAGTATGCGGCGCTCGGCCTCGGTTTCACCAATTTCGACCTGGCCATTTACGCCACGTCCCCGGCGCCGGAAAGCTACGTCGCGCTCAAATACCTCGATGGCGCGCCCCGGATCGACGGCATGATCACGTTTTCATCGGTAATCACCCGGCTGGGCGCGGACGCCAGCACCAATCCGGAAGACGACACCTTCATCGATGCCTACCTCGGCAATACCCTTGTCGGCAGCCATTTTTTCGACACTACCGGCGATGGCGAGGGCGGTTCCTTCATCGGCATCGAATTCTTGTCCGGCTTCGATCGGGTGGTGTTTCGCACCATTCCTGTGATCAACGGGGCGTTGGCGCTCGACAACCTGCGCTTCGAAAATGCCGCGCCGCCGGGCCAGGTGCCGGAACCGGGCAGCCTGGCCCTGCTCGGCACGACCCTGCTGGGACTGGCCCTGGCGCGCCGCCGCTGAGGCGCTTACACAGTCGGCAAACGCCGCTTCCAGGGGGCGCCAGGATGGCCCATGGCGAACCGGAGCGGCTTTACTGCGCGGGCAGGGCCGCAGCCACCACGGTATCGGCCAGCGGCAGGGCGAAACGGGTGCTCAGGAACGCCGCGATGCGCTCCTGCGTCGCTGCCAGGTAGGGAATATTCATGTGGTCCGAATCGGGCACGGTTTCGTCCAGGTGCAGCTTGCCGAGCTTGGCCACCAGCAGGTCGGTGTGCGAATGCGGCACGATATCGTCGAAGGCGGCGCGCAGCACATAGGTGGGCGCGGTCAGCGCCGAGGCGTACTTGACCGACTCGAAACGGTGGCGCAGCACGTATTCCACCGGCACCGCGCGGAACTTGCGCTTGGCAATGGCCAAAATCGAATCGTAGGGCGTGATCAGGACCAGCGAATGGACCGGGCGCTCCAGCGCCACTTGCACCGCCACCCCGGAACCGAGGCTGCGCCCGACCACCGCCACCCTTTGCGGATCGACGTGGGGGCGTTCGGCCAGCCAGTCGAACAGCAGGCGGCCGTCTTCGACCATGTGGGCTTCGGCCGGCTCGCCGTGCGAATTGCCGTAGCCGCGGTAATTCACAGCCAGCACCGCCATGCCGGGAAACAGCTTGCCGGCGTCGCGCACCACCCACGACACTTCTTCCGAGCGCCCGCCAAAATACACCACGGCCGGATGCGGCCCCGGAATCTGGGGCGTCATCAACCAGCCCGACAGCTTGGTGCCGTCGCGCGCGCGCAGCACGATGGCGCGGGTGCGGTGGCCGCTTGAGCGCGGATTGTCGACTTCGGGCTTGATGGTCGGGTTGAAAACCAGGCGGCGCTGGTTGGCGGCGATGGCCGCAGTCACCCCGACCCAGACCATGCTGACGAGGCCGGCCACGCCGGCGACTTTTCTAGAATTGTTCATAGGCATCAGTTTAACCGGTTCGGGCCTCGCCGTCCGGCGCCGGGGCGGCGCGCAAGCTCATCGGTACGATCTCATCAATAGTCGTGGCTGGAATACAACGGTCTTGTCGAATGCCTGCGCGCATTTGCATGTGGTAATCTTTATCCGGTCCGCACCTTGGCTACCCCATGAAAAAATCCGCCTTCTCGGCTGAACAAAGCGCCGGCCTGTTCATCGGCCTGCTCGGCACGCTGGTCGCCGTGCGCTGGATCTTCAACAGCGCCACGATCGCCACCCTGATCCCCGGTTCGGCCCAGATGGGCATCAACAGTCCCGTGCTGTTCATCGCCGCCGGCGTGTGTTGCTGCCTGGCCCTGCCGAGCGCGGACACGAAGGCGCACGCGAGCGCCTGGCGCACGGCGCTGTGGCGCCTGTGCTCCTGGCTGCTGCTGGTCTTGCCGGCGCTGGTGCTGGTCGAGCACATTTCCGGCCTGAACCTGGGGATCGACTTCGTGCGCATGCCCACCGCGCCCACCGCCAGCATCCCGCACCCGGGCCGCATGGCGCCCAACACCTGCCTCGGCTTCCTGCTGGCCGGGATCGCCCTGCGCCTGGTCCGCCTGCCGCGGCGCGGCGCCCGCCTGCGCGGCTTGCTGACCTTCTGCGCGGCCGCCGTGACCGGGATCGGCCTGGCGGCCCTGGCCGGCTACTTCCTCAAGCTCGAAGTGCTGTACCGGCTGGCCGCCTACAACGCCATGGCCACCCCGACCGCGGTCGGCATGAGCGTGCTGGGCCTCGGTTTGTGGTCGCTGAGAAGTAGCGTCACCGTGCGCTCCGGCATTCCGGACAATGAAAAACGCATCACCGCGCGCGCCATCGCGGTGGTGGCGCTGGTGGCCGTCTCCGCCGGCGCGGCCGGCTTTGCCGCCATGCGCGACAGCTACGAAGCCTCGATCGCCGACAATATGCGCCTGTCGGCCGTCAGCAGCGCCGCCACGGTCGGCAATTCGCTGGAAACGAGCTTGTGGTTCCCGCGCACGATCGCCAACCGGCCCTCGGTCAAGGGGCCGGTGGCGCTGCTGGCCGCCGGCAAGGACGACGCCGCCACCCGCGCCGCCTTGCTGGGCGCGGCCGAAAGCTTCATGAACGCCGGCATCAGCGCACTGCGCTTCGAAAGCCTGGACGGCACCGTGCTGGCCGCCAGCGGCGTATTCACCGAAAGCGCACCCGGCACGGCCCAGCCGCTGGCGACCGGCGGCCAGCGCGCGCGCCTGCTGTGGCGCGGGCGCTACCTGCTGGCCACCGAGAACGAGATGCGCGACGGCGAGCGCGTCATCGGACGCATGTTGGCGGAACAGCAACTGCCAATCATCGACCGCCTGCTGGCCGACATTCGCGCCAGCAGCCCCTCGTCGGACGTGCTGCTGTGCAGCCTGGACGGCAAGGACGCCCTGTGCGCGCCGACCCGCTTCTATCCGAGCACGTTCCGCATTCCCATGTTCAAGCCCGACGGCCAGGTCAACCTGCCGATCAACGAGGCGCTGCTGGGGCGCACCGGGGTGGCCGTCACGCGCGACCTGCGCGGGGTGCCCGTGTTCGCCGCCTACACGCCGATCCGCGCCTTCGGTCTCGGCGTGGTGGTCAAGAGCAACCTCGACACCGTGTACCAGCCGCTGCGCGACAAGGCCAACACCCTCATGATCATACTGGTGGCGCTGATCGGACTGGGCGCATCGCTGCTGCTGATCCAGGTGCGCCCGCTGCTGGCCCAGCTGGTGCGCGAACAGCGCCGCATCCGGGTCATCCTGGAAAACTCGAACGACGCCTTCATCGCGCTCGGCGTGGACGGCTGCATCACCGACTGGAACACCGAAGCGGAGCGCACCTTCGGCTGGAGCGCGGCCGACGCCATCGGGCGGCGCCTGTCGGAATTGATCATCCCGCAAGCCCAGCGCGCCGCCCACGACGCCGGTTTTGCGCGCTTTACCGGCAGCGGCGCCGGCCCGGTCATCAACAACCGCTTAGAGGTGAGCGCCCTGCACCGCGACGGGCGCGAAATCCCGATCGAGATGTCGGTGGCCGCCTTCCAGACCAGCGACGGTTTCGTGGCCAACGCCTTTGTGCGCGACATCAGCGAGCGGCGCCGCCTGGCCGGCGAGATCGCCGCGCGCGCCACCGAGCTCGAACTCGAACGCGACCGCGCCCAGGCGGCCAACCGCGCCAAGGGCGAATTCGTGGCCAACATGAGCCACGAACTGCGCACCCCCATGAACGCGGTGCTCGGCATGACCTACCTGCTGGCGCACACCGACCTGAAAACCGAGCAGCGCAAATACCTCGACATGATCAGGAGTTCGGGCCAGTCGCTGATGGGGATCATGAACGACATCCTCGACTTTTCCAAGATCGAGGGCGGGCGCATGGAACTGGCCGAGGCGCCCTTCGACCTCGGTCAGGTGCTGGCCGCAGTGGCCGACATCATGAGCGTGTCTGCCGGCGACAAAGACCTCGACCTGGCCATCGGGGTCGAGCCGGACGTGCCGCGCGCGCTGGTGGGCGACGCCCTGCGCCTGCAGCAGGTGGTGGTCAACCTGGCGGGCAACGCCATCAAGTTCACCGAGCAGGGCGAAGTGAGCGTGCTGGTCGACGTGGCCGCGCGCGCCGGCGATCAGTTGACCCTGCGCATCCGCGTGCGCGACACCGGCATCGGCATGGACCAGGCGCAGCAGGCGCGCCTGTTCTCGCCCTTCACCCAGGGCGACTCGTCGACCACGCGCCGCTTCGGCGGCACCGGGCTGGGACTGACCATTTCCAAGCACCTGGCCGGGATGATGAAAGGGACCATCGAACTTGACAGCGCGCCCGGGCGCGGCAGCGAATTCGTGGTCTGCCTGCCGTTGCTGGTGGCCCCGGAGGCGGACGGCGACAGCGTTCCCGCCGCCGCGCTGGGCACCCTGCGCCTGCTGGTGGTGGACGACAACGCCACCAGCCGCGAGTATCTGTCCAAGACCATCGCCGGCTGGCGCTGGGAAGCCGAGGTGGCCGCCTCGGGCGCCGAAGCGCTCGAGATGGTGGCGCGCGCCGCTGCCGCGCAGCGCCACTACGACGTGGTGCTGCTGGACTGGCAAATGCCCGGCATGGACGGCGCGGCCACCATGCGCGCGCTGCGCGAACACATGCCGGCGGCGCGCCTGCCGATCGCGCTGATGGTCAACGCCTACGGGCGCGGCAAGCTGATGGAAGGCAGCGCGGCCAGCCAGGCCGACGCCATCCTGAGCAAGCCGGTGACCGGTTCGAGCCTGTTCGACACCGTGCACGAGGTCCTGGTGCAGCGCGCCCAGGCGGTGCTGCGGCCCGCCAGCAGCCTGCCGCCGGTGCATGACGGCGCCGACGGTGTGCGCCTCGATGGCGCGCGCCTGCTGCTGGCCGAAGACAATGACCTGAACCAGGTGGTCGCGCGCGGGATTTTAGAGAGCGTCGGCGCGCGCCTCGACATCGTCGGCAACGGCCAGCTGGCGCTGGCGCGGCTGGCGGCCAATCCGGGCGCCTACGACCTGGTGCTGATGGATATCCAGATGCCGGTGATGGACGGCTACGCGGCGGCGCGCCGCATCCGCGCCGGCCTGCGCTTGAGCCTGCCGGTGCTGGCGCTGACGGCCGGCGTGACCGAGTCCGAACGGCGCGCCTGCGCCGACGCCGGCATGAACGACGTGATCGCCAAGCCGATCGACGTCGACGAGATGTTGTCCACGATCGCGCGTCACTTGCCGGGCCTGGGCCGGGGGCGCGCGCCGCCCGCGCCGGTGGCCGCGCCCGCGTCGGCGCCAACGCCGGCGGGGCTGCCGGTGTTAAGGCTCGGCCCCCTGGTCGACATCGCCAAAGGCAATCCGGAGCACCTGGCGGCCGTGGCCAACCTGGTGCGCCGGGTGGTGGGCGAAGGCCACCAGCAGTTCGACCAGGCGCGCGTGCACTGGGACGCGGGACGCGACGACGAAGCGGCCAAGGTGCTGCACATGCTGCGCGGCGGGATCGGCAGCGTCGGCGCCAAGCGCTTCGCCGCCGCCTCGCTGGAACTGGAGCAGTCGCTCAGGGGCGAGCCGGCGGGCGACACGGCGGCCCTGTTCCTGCAAGCGGCGCGCGAACTCGATGCGGCGGTGGAAGCGGGGCGCGCGTGGCTGGCGCAGCAGGATGGCGCTAATGCGACATCAGCACCGGCGCCGTCATCGACTTGAGGATGGTGGCCGTCACCCCGCCCAGCATCAGTTCGCGCAGGCGCGCGTGGCCGTAGCAGCCCATCACGATCAGGTTGGCGTCGACATCGGCCGCCAGCGACAGCAGCGCTTCGCCGATGTCGATGCTGGTGTGCTGGGCCATGACGTCGGCCTTGACGCCGTGGCGCGCCAGGTACAGGGCGATGTCGGCGCCCGGTTCCTGGCCGTGCGCGTCGTCGGGATTGAACACCGCCACCGTCACGCGGCGCGCGCGTTTGAGCAGCGGCAGGGCGTTGGCCAGCGCGCGCGTGGCGGCGGTGCTGGCGTCCCAGGCCACCAGCACCTCGCTGCCGATCACGGGGAAGGGGCCGGCGTGCGGAATCACCAGCACCGGGCGGGCGCTGGCCAGCATGACGTATTCAGGCAGGCCGGGGGTCATGCGCGCGACCGGATCGTCGGGATCGGACTGGCTCAGCACCACCAGGTCGGCATAGCGCGCCTGCAGCGCCAGCGCGGCGCCGGGTTCGTCGTCCACCAGGCGCCGTTCGAACGAGCGCACGGCGACGCCGGCGGCGATGCGCTCGAAAACGTCGAGCGACGCATTGGCGCGCCGGTTCAGTTCCTCCATGTGGGTGGCGAGCACCGTTTGCAGCAGGTCGGTGGCGCCATCCTGGTAGACGTAGCGCGAGACCCCGCTCATGGCCGCGCCGATCAGGTGGGCGCTGCAGTCGGCCGCCACGCTGGCGGCGGCCAGCAGGCGCGCTTCGGCGTGGCGCGCATGATCGACGTGGACGAGGATGGTCTTGTACGGCATGGCGGCTCCTGTGGGTTGGGATACCCTAGCGTAGGCCCTGGCACGGAGCGCGTCCAGCGGTGTTCGGCGTGCGCAAACCTTTGTTTTGTCAAATTTGATGCACATCAAGCGAGGGGGCGGTCGCGCCGTCTACGCTGTGCGCCCATCGTCACGCCGAATCAAAAGGGATCATCATGAGCGTCAGGAACCTGCAGCACTTGTTCGCCCCGAAGTCGGTCGCCATCATCGGCGCGTCCGCGCGGCCGAACAGCGTGGGGGCGACCGTGCTGCGCAACGTCATCGAGGGCGGCTTTGGCGGCGCGATCTACCCGGTCAACCCCAAGTACGACAGCCTGGCCGGACTGCGCGTGTACGCGCGCGTGTCAAGCTTGCCGGCGGCGCCCGACCTGGCGATCATCTGCACCCCGCCGGCCACGGTGCCGGGCATCGTGCGCCAGCTCGGCGAAGCGGGCACGCGCGCGGCGATCATCCTGACGGCCGGCCTGTCCGGCATGCATGACAGCGGCGGGCGCACCTTGCGCCAGGCCGCGCTCGACGCCGCCAAGCCCTACGTCTTGCGCCTGCTGGGACCGAACAGCCTCGGCCTGCTGGTGCCCGGCATCGGCCTGAACGCCAGCTTCGCGCATACCGGCGCGCTGCCGGGCAGGATCGCCTTCGTGTCGCAGTCCGGCGCCATGGTGACCGGCGTGCTCGATTGGGCCAGGTCGCGCGGGATCGGCTTTTCCAAGTTCATTTCGCTGGGCGAGGGCGCCGACATCGACTTTGGCGACCTGCTCGACTACCTGGCCAGCGACCCCGGCACCAGCGCCATCCTGCTGTACATGGAAGACGTGCGCCATGCGCGCAAATTCATGTCGGCCGCGCGCGCCGCCGCGCGCAGCAAGCCTACCGTGGTGCTCAAGGCGGGCAGGGTGGCCGAAGGCGCCATCGCGGCCGCCTCGCATACCGGGGCGCTGGCCGGATCGGACGACGTCTACGACGCCGCGATCCGCCGCGCCGGCATGCTGCGCGTGCTCGGCACCGAAGAGCTGTTCGCCGCCGTGGCCACGCTGGCGCACGCGCGCCCGCTGTTCGGCGAGCGCGTGGCGATCTTTTCGAATGGCGGCGGCCCCGGCGTCATGGCGACCGATGCGGTGGTGTGCGGCAAAGGCAGCATGGCGCAGCTGGCGCCGGACACCGTGGCCCGCCTGGACGCCATGCTCCCCGCCACCTGGTCGCGCGCCAACCCGGTCGACATCATCGGCGACGCGCCGGCCCAGCGCTACGTCGATGCGCTCAATATCCTGCTCAAAGACCCGCAGGCCGACGTCATCCTGTTCATCCACGCGCCCACGGCCAGCGTGCCGAGCGCGGACATTGCGCGCGCGCTGGCCCCGATCGCCAGCGCCTCGTCGCGCAATATCCTGGCCTGCTGGCTGGGCGGCGATGGGGTAGCCGAGGCGCGCGCGATCTTCACCGAGGCCGGCATTCCCAGTTTCGGCACGCCCGAAGAAGCGGTCAGCGCCTACCTGCAGATCGTGCAGTACCGGCGCAACCAGAACCTGCTGATGCAGGTGCCGCCGGCCGCCGGCGACGATGGCGCGACCGATCCGCAGGCGGCGCGCGCGCTGGTGCGCAAGGCGCTGGCCGAGGGCCGCACCTTGCTCAGCGAGCCGGAAACGAAGTCGGTGCTGGCCGCCTACGGCGTGGCCGTGGTGCAAACACGCAGCACACAATCGGTGGACGAGGCGGTGGCGGCGGCCGAGGCGATCGGCTTTCCGGTCGCGCTCAAGATCGTCTCGCCCGACATCACCCACAAGAGCGACATGGGCGGCGTGGCGCTCGACCTGGAAGACGCCGAGGCGGTGCGCGCGGTGGCCCTGCGCATGAACAAGCGCCTGGCCGAACTGCGGCCCGACGCGCGCCTGGAGGGCTTTTCGGTGCAGCGGATGGCGCGCCGTCCCGAGGCGCATGAACTGATCATCGGCGTGGCCACCGATCCGGTGTTCG
The DNA here is from genome assembly GCF_011682155.1 of Massilia sp. CCM 8734. Lineage (NCBI taxonomy): Bacteria > Pseudomonadati > Pseudomonadota > Betaproteobacteria > Burkholderiales > Oxalobacteraceae > Massilia > Massilia sp. CCM 8734. Next base: position 25,192 of record NZ_WHJI01000018.1, on the reverse strand, counting down.
GCCCCGTGATCCTGTTCGGCCAGGGCGGCATCGCGGTCGAAGTGACGGCCGACCATGCGGTGGCGCTGCCGCCGCTGAACGTGGTGCTGGCGCGCGACCTGATATCGCGCACGCGCGTGGCCAGGCTGCTGGCCGGCTACCGCAACCGGCCGCCCGCCAACATGGACGCCATCATCGCCACCCTGATGCGCATTTCGCACATGGTGGCCGACCTGCCCGAGATGGTGGAGCTCGACATCAATCCGCTGCTGGTCGACAGCGAGGGCGCGCTGGCGCTCGACGCGCGCATGCGGGTGGCGCTTGCCGACCATTCGGCCAGCACCCTGGACCGGCTGGCGATCCGTCCCTATCCGCGCGAGCTGGAAGAGCGTATCGACTGGAATGGCGAAGCGCTGCTGCTGCGCCCCATCCAGCCCGAGGATGGCCCGGCCCACGTGGCCATGTTCAATGCGCTCACCGACGACGATGTGCGCTACCGCATGTTCGTGCGCGTGCGCGAACTGAACGCCTCGCAACTGGCGCGCTTTACCCAGATCGACTACGACCGCGAGATGGCCTTCATCGCCACCCGCCCCGGTCCCGACGGCGTGAACGAAACGCTGGGCGTGGCGCGCGTGGTGTGCGACCCGGATAACATCGCCGCCGAATTCGCGGTGACGGTGCGCTCCGACCTGAAAGGGCATGGACTGGGCTACGTGCTGATGGAAAAACTGATCGCCTACTGCCGCAGCCGCGGCACGCGCGAAATCGTGGGCGAGGCGCTGCCGCAAAACACCCGCATCACCAAGCTGGCGCGCAAGCTCGGTTTCGAGATCAGCAAGGCGGACGAAGACGGCTCGGTGCATATGCGCTTGCCTTTGTAGGCAAGCTTGTGTGGCACAATGCCCGCCGTTGACATATATATACCGTGGACTATCCAATGAAACCAGCCATCCTCCTTGCACTGTCCCTCGGCGCCATCAGCGCCACCAGCGCCGCCCGCGCCGATATCCTGATCACGCCCTCGTTCATCATCAATATTGAAGAAGAGTGCGCGGTCGAATACCGGGTGTGCGGCAAAGTCTCCTACACGGGAACGAGCAAGAAGACGGGCCAGGCCATCGTCTTGCGCGGCAAGACCGTGGAAGGCAAGTGCGACGAAAACAGTTTTTGCGAATTCGAGGGCTATATCTTCAGGAACGGGACCACCGTTTACCGCGTCAGCTCGGAGGGCAAGCTGACCGTCTCGCAGGGCGCCAAAACCCTGGTCGAGGAAAAGGGCGTGTGGCAGTAAGAGGGCTGCGTGCGCCACCCATTGTAAATACTTCTACTGTCAAACTGGCATCGCGCCATGCGAATGTGTGGCGAAAAGCCACATATCCCCATATTTTACACAGCCGGGGGCAGCCCTGTCGCCCGGCCATTTTTGATGCATATCAAGGATTTCAGCCTCCAAGCTCCCTAGACTCGTCCTATTGAATTAATGCTCTAGGGCAAAAGGAGTATCTCCGTGCGCAATAATCTGCCGGTAACGGGTATCGAATACGAGCTGCGCGAAGGCCAGTCCATCGTCTCCAAAACGGACACCAAGGGCAAGATCACCTACGTCAACGCCGCCTTTATCGAGGTCAGCGGCTTTCCCGAAGACGAATTGCTGGGCAAGCCGCACAACCTGGTGCGCCATCCGGACATGCCGGCCGAAGCGTTTGCGGACCTGTGGCGCAGCATGAAGGACGGCCGTCCCTGGACAGGCCTGGTCAAGAACCGGCGCAAGAACGGCGACTTTTACTGGGTGGTGGCGAACGTCACGCCGGTCAAGGAAAACGGCCAGGCGGTCGGCTACATGTCGGTACGCACGCGCCCGACGCGCGAACAGATCAAGGGCGCCGGTGAGTTATACCAGCGCTTCAAGGAGGGCCGCGCCGCCGGACTGGCGATCGTGGACGGCGGCGCGGTGCGCACCGGCCTGGCCACGCGCCTGCGCGCCGCGCTGCATTTGCCGATCGGCGTACGGATCGGCATCCTGATGGGCAGCCTGGCCGTGTTGATTGCCGGTCTTGGCGCGGCGTCCGGCAGCGTTGTGCTGGCCGGCCTGGGCGCGTGCGGCGCGCTGCTGGCGCTGGGCGGCTGGGTCGCCCTGCATCGCGCCATCGTGGCGCCGATGCGGCAGGCGGCCGAGGCGGTGCAGGCGCTGGCCGGCGGCGACTTGTCGTTCTTGTGCGCCGCCGACCGCACCGACGACATGGGCCAGCTGCTGCGCGGCCTGCGCCAGGTGGCGGTCAACCTGCGCGCCATCATCGGCGACGTGCGCAGCAATGTGGCCTCGATCGAGACCGCCACGCGCGAAATCGCGGTCGGCAACGCCGACCTGGCCGCGCGCACCGCGTCGCAGGCGTCCAGCCTCGAAGAAACCGCCACCAGCATGGAGCAGTTCGCGGTGACCGTGGGCGAGAACGCCGAGCGCGCGCTGCAGGCCGACCAGCTGGTGCTGTCGGCGTCGTCGATCGCCGGCAAGGGCGGCCAGGCGGTGACCCAGGTGGGGGCGACGATGGGGCAGATCAGTGATTCGGCTGCCAAGATTGTCGATATTATCAGCCTGATTAACGGGATCGCCTTCCAGACCAATATCCTGGCGCTGAACGCCGCCGTGGAAGCGGCGCGCGCCGGCGAGCAGGGACGCGGCTTTGCGGTGGTGGCGGGCGAAGTGCGCGCGCTGGCCCAGCGCTCGGCCGCCGCCGCCAGCGACATCAAGCACCTGATCGAGGATTCCGTCACCAAGGTCAGGAACGGCGACCGCCTGGTCGAGGAAGCCGGCGGCACCATGGCCGGCGTGGTCGAATCGGTGCAGCGCGCCACCACCATCATGAGCGACATCAAGCGCGCCAGCATGGAGCAAAAGAGCGGCATCGCCCAGGTCAACGAAGCGGTGGCCCACCTGGACCAGATCACCCAGCAGAACGCGGCCCTGGTCGAGGAATCGGCCACGGCGGCGGCCAGCGTGGCCGAGCAGGCCGTGCACCTGGCGCAGGCGATCTCGGTGTTCCAGTTCGGCGGCGAGAGCCGGGTGCGGCGGGCGCCGGCGAAACGGCAAGCACATGCCGACTCAGCCGTTTTTGATGCAGGTCAAGGATTTCGCGAGCCCTGATCCCTACACTCGGTCCCATCGCCTAGGAGTCAACCATGCTGCATACCGTTATCCCCATCGCCAATCCGCGTCCGATCGATTTCGATGCGGACCTGATCCGCAAGTTGAGCCAGAACGGTCCGCGTTACACCTCGTACCCGACCGCCGACCGCTTCAGCGAAGCCTTCGGCTACCGCGACTACCTGCATGCGGTGGCGGGGCTGCGCACGCGCGGCACGGTCAAGCCGCTTTCGCTGTACCTGCACATCCCGTTCTGCGAATCGGTGTGCTACTACTGCGCCTGCAACAAGATCGTCACCAAGAACCACGACAAGGCGGTTACCTACCTGGGCTACCTGAAGCGCGAGATCGAGATGCAGGGCAGGCTGTTCGCCGGCATGAACCAGATCGAGCAGCTGCACCTGGGCGGCGGCACGCCGACCTACTTCACCGACGCGCAGATGGAAGAGCTGATGGACCACCTGCGCCGCTGGTTCCAGTTCGCGCCCGACGGCACCGGCGAATATTCGATCGAAATCGATCCGCGCACGGTCTCGCGCGAGCGTGTCCTGAGCCTGCGCCGCCAGGGTTTCAACCGCGTCAGCCTGGGCGTGCAGGATTACGACCCGGCGGTGCAGGCGGCGGTCAACCGCATCCAGCCCGAGGCCGAAACCCAGGCCATCATCGACGCCGCGCGCGAAGCGGGCTTCCGCTCGGTGAGCATCGACCTCATTTACGGCCTGCCCAAGCAGAACGTATTTACGATGGCGCAAACCATCGACAAGGTGATCAAGGCCGATCCGGACCGCATCGCCATCTATAACTATGCGCACATGCCGCACCTGTTCAAGCCGCAGCGCCGCATCAACGAAGCGGACATGCCGAGCGCCGACGAACGGCTCGACATGCTCGGCCTGGCGATCCGCAAGCTGGAGCAGGCCGGTTATGTGTACATCGGCATGGACCATTTCGCCAAGCCGGAAGACGACCTGGCCGTGGCCCAGCGCCAGGGCCGGCTGCACCGCAACTTCCAGGGCTATTCGACGCACGCCGAAATGGACCTGGTCTCGTGCGGGGTGTCGGCCATCAGCGCGGTGGCCGCCACCTACAGCCAGAACGTCAAGACGCTCGACGCCTATTACGACCTGATCGACAAGAACGAACTGCCGGTGGCGCGCGGGATCCGCCTGTCGATGGACGACGCCCTGCGCCGCACCATCATCCAGATGCTGATGTGCCACTTCGAGCTATCGATGCCGTCCATCGAGCAGGCCTACCCGATCGCGTTTTCGAGCTACTTTGCGGCCGAACTGGAACGCCTCAAGGTGCTCGAAGCCGACGGCCTGGTGACCATTGGCCCCGAGTGGCTGAGTGTGACGCCGAAAGGGCGCCTGCTGATCCGCAACGTGTGCATGGTGTTCGACCGGTTTCTGAGCCAGGCCGCCCCGGCGCCGCGCGGGTCGACCTCTTATTCGCGGACCATCTGACGGGACAGGGGTGAACGCAGTCAATCTGATTCCGGTGTTCGTGGTGGGCTTGCTCGGCAGCGTCCACTGCGTCGGCATGTGCGGCGGGATCGTCAGCGCCTTTTCGGCGGTGCCCCCGGCGCCGGTCGGCGCGCGTGCGTTTCCGGTGGCCGTCATGACCCAGCGCGCCGCCTTCGACGGCGGCGCGCGCGTGCTGGCGTATAACACCGGCCGCATCGCCAGCTACATGACGGCCGGCGCGCTGGCCGGAGGCCTGGCCGGCGGCGCGCGCACCCTCGCGGGCCTGACCGCCTGGCAGGCCGGCGGCTACTGGCTGGCCAACCTGATGCTGGTCATCCTCGGCCTGTACCTGATGGACGCCTGGCGCGGCCTCGCCAGGCTCGAATCGCTGGGACAGATTCTGTGGCAGCGCGCGCGGCCCCTGATGCGCTTCATCGTGCCGCTCGACAGCCCGCTCAAGATGCTGGCGTTGGGCGCGCTGTGGGGCTGGCTGCCGTGCGGAATGGTCTACAGCGTGCTGATGACCGCCATGTTCACCGGTTCGGGTGCCGACGGCGCGCTGGTGATGCTTGCCTTTGGCCTGGGCACCTTGCCGATGCTGCTGGCGATGGGCATGGCGGGCGCGCGTCTGCGCGCGGCCCTGCAACAGCGCGCCGTGCGCATCGGCGCCGGCCTGGTGGTGCTGGCCTTCGGCGTGCTCGGCCTGGTGCGCGCTGCCGGCGGCGGCCAGGCCGGCTGGCTCGACGCGCTGTGCATCACGGGCGGTGTGCATTGAGCGCGCAGCCGTTCGCCGCCGCCTGCTACCACTGCGGGCTGCCGGTCGCTCTTGGGACCACCTGGTCGGTGCGCATCGATGGCCAGGCGCGCCCGATGTGCTGCCCCGGCTGCGAAGCGGTCGCGCACGGCATCGTCGAAGCCGGCCTGGCCGATTACTACCGCACCCGCAGTGTGTTCGCCGACCGGGCCGAAGGCGTGGAGCTGGTGCCGCCCGAGCTGGCGCTGTACGACAGCGCCGTCGTGGCGACCCAGGGCGAACAGCGTGAAGGGGTGTACTCGCACGGCGTGTACTCGCTCGAGGGCATCCGCTGCGCCGCCTGCGTGTGGCTGATCGAACGGCGCCTGGCACGCCTGCCCGGCGTGCGCGAGGCCCAGGTCAACGTGGCCACCGAGCGCCTGCACATGACGTGGGACGCCGCCGCCTGCAAGCCGAGCGACATCGTCCAGGCCCTGCGCGGGATCGGCTACACCGCTTATCCTTACGAAGCGGCGCTGCATGGCGCCCAGATGGAAAAGAACCGCAAGAAGCAGTTCCGCCAGTTGTTCGTGGCCGGCTTGTCGATGATGCAGGTGATGATGTACGCGCTGCCGGCCTACATTGCCGACGACGGCACCATGGACGCGCCGATGGCCGCCCTGATGCAATGGGCTTCGCTGCTGCTGACCATTCCGGCGGTGCTGTACTCGGCCCAGCCGTTTTTCAAAGGGGCGTGGGCCAGCCTGCGCGCGCGCATGCCGGGCATGGACCTGCCGGTGGCGATCGGCATCGGCGCCGCCTTTGGCGCGAGCGTGCTGGCGACCCTGCGCGGCACGGGCGAGGTGTACTACGACTCGGTGACGATGTTCATCTTCCTGCTTCTGGCCAGCCGCTACCTCGAAATGATGGCGCGCCGCAAAGCGGCGCGCGCGCTGGAAGACTTGCAGCGCGCCTTGCCGGCGGCGGCCCAGCGCCTGGCCGATTGGCCAACATCGCGCCAGGCCACCATGGTCGCCGCCGCCAGCCTGGCCGAGGGCGACGTGATCCTGGTCGAGCCGGGCAGCGCGGTCGCGGCCGACGGCATCATCCTCGAAGGACACTCCGACGTCGACCTGGCGCTGTTGACGGGCGAAAGCCGCGCCCAGGCGCGCGTGCCGGGCGACGAGCTGCCCGGCGGCGCGATCAACACCACCCAGGCCATCGTGCTGCGCGTAACGCGCGTGGCCAGCGACAGCACGCTGGCGCGCCTGGTCAAGCTGGTCGAAAAAGCCGGCCAGGGCAAGCCGCGCATCGCCCAGTGGGCCGATCAGGTGGCCGCCTGGTTCGTGGTGGGCTTGCTGCTGCTGACGGTGGCGGTGTTCATCGGCTGGCAGATGGTCGAGCCAAGCCGCGCCTGGCAGGTGGCGATCGCGGTGCTGGTGGTGTCGTGCCCGTGCGCGCTGTCGCTGGCCACCCCGACCGCGCTGGCCGCCGCCACCGATGCGCTGGTGCGGCGCGGCGTGCTGGTGGTGCAGCCGCACGTGCTCGAAACGCTGCAACGCGCCACCCATATTGTGTTCGACAAGACCGGCACCCTGACCGAAGGGCGCCCGGTGCTGCGCCATGTGGAACCGCTGGCGACGCTGGACGCGGCGCGCTGCCTGCAACTGGCGGCGGCGCTGGAGGCGGGCAGCGCCCATCCGCTGGCGCTGGCGATCCGCACTGCCGCCCCAAGCGGCGCGCCGCACGCGACCGAGCTCCATAGCGAAGCCGGGCAGGGCGTGGAAGGCACGATCGACGGCGTGCGCTATCGCCTCGGGCGCGACGGCTACGCGGGCGCGGCGCCGGCCGCGCGCTGGCCCGATGTGAGTAATGTCTACCTCGGCGTCGACGGCGTCGTGCTGGCGCGCTTCGAACTGGCCGACGCCCTGCGCGCCGATGCGCCCGAGGTGGTGCGGCGCTTCAAGGCGCGTGGCCAGAGCGTCATTCTGTTAAGCGGCGACGACCAGAGCGTGGTCAGCCGCACCGGCGCGGCGCTCGGCATCGAGACCGCCATCGGCCAGCAGCTACCGGAGCAAAAGCTCGCTTATGTGCAGCAGCTGCAAGCGCAGGGCGCGGTGGTGGCGATGGTCGGCGACGGCATCAACGACGCCGCCGTGCTGCGCGCGGCCGATGTCTCGTTCGCCATGGGCGGCGGGGCCGCGCTGGCGCAGCTTTCGGCCGACTGCGTGCTGCTCTCAAACCGCTTGACGTCGCTCGACGACGCGGCACTCGGGGCGGCGCGCGCGCTGCGCATCATCCGCCAGAACCTGGCCTGGGCCAGCGTCTACAACTGCGTGGCGATTCCCGCGGCCGCCTTCGGGCTGATCAATCCGTGGCTGTCGGCGGCGGGCATGTCGCTCAGTTCCGCCGTGGTTGTCATTAACGCATTGCGCCTGCGGCGCGCCAGGACCGCATAATGGAATCGCTCTACCTGCTGGTCCCCCTGAGCGTGTTCATCGTCATCCTGGCGGCATGGGTGTTTTTCGGCGCGGCCGACAGCGGCCAGTTCGACGACCTCGATGGGCCCGGCATGCGCATCCTGCTCGACGACGAAGAGCTGCCGGCCGTATCAGAGACACCACAGACCTCATTGCGCAACGACAACGAGTGATTCCGGCGTTTTTGATTCACATCAAGGATTTTTGAGTCCCAGAAACTTACTCTTCTGCTGTCATCGTTGCATTCTCAGGAGAGCCTTTGTGGACAGAGCTTTAAGTTACAACAACAAGATCGTCAGATACTTTACGATCGCCACCGTCTTTTGGGGCGTTATCGGTATGCTGGTCGGCGTTTTCATCGCCGCGCAGCTGGCCTGGCCGGCCCTCAATTTCGACATCGCATGGTTAAGCTACGGGCGCCTGCGTCCGCTGCATACCAACGCGGTCATTTTCGCATTCGGCATCAACGGCCTGTTTGCAACCTCCTACTGGGTGGTGCAGCGCACCTGCCAGGTGCGCCTGTTCTCGGACGCGCTGGCCATGGTGACCTTTTGGGGCTGGCAGGCGATCCTGGTGCTGGCCACCATCACCTTGCCGATGGGTTTCACGCGCGGTAAGGAATACGCCGAGCTGGAATGGCCCATCGCGCTCTTGATCACGGTGGTCTGGGTGATCTACGCGATCGTCTTCTTCGGCACCATCGTCAAGCGCAAGGTCAAGCACATCTACGTCGCCAACTGGTTCTTCGGCGGTTACATCCTGGCCGTGGCGATCCTCCACATCGTCAACGGCGCGGTCATGCCGGCCTCGTTCTGGAAGTCGTACTCGGCCTACGCCGGGGTGCAGGACGCAATGATTCAATGGTGGTACGGCCACAATGCGGTCGGCTTCATCCTCACCGCCGGCTACCTCGGCATGGTGTATTACTTCATCCCGAAACAGGCCGAACGCCCTGTGTACTCGTATCGCCTCTCGATCGTCCACTTCTGGGCCCTGATCTTCACCTACATGTGGGCGGGACCGCACCACCTGCACTACACCGCGCTGCCTGACTGGACCCAGTCGATCGGCATGGTCTTCTCGCTGATCCTGCTGGCGCCATCGTGGGGCGGGATGATCAACGGGATCATGACCCTGTCGGGCGCATGGCACAAGCTGCGTTCGGACCCGATCCTCAAATTCCTGATCGTGTCGCTCTCGTTCTACGGTATCGCTACGTTTGAAGGCCCGATGATGTCGATCAAGACCATCAACGCGCTGTCGCACTACACCGACTGGACCGTCGCCCACGTGCATGCCGGCGCCCTGGGCTGGGTTGGATTCATCACCATGGGGTCGATCTACTACCTGATCCCGCGCCTGGCGGGCAAGAAGGAAATGTGGAGCGTGCGCCTGATCGATACCCACTTCTGGGTCGCGACCATCGGCATCGTGCTGTATATCGCTTCGATGTGGATCGCCGGCGTGATGCAGGGCCTGATGTGGCGCGCTGTTAACAGCGACGGCACCCTGACCTACACGTTTGTTGAAGGCGTCAAGGCAACCTACCCGTACTACGTGATCCGCGTCGGCGGCGGCCTGCTGTACCTGACCGGCATGCTGCTGATGGCCTTTAACACCTTCCAGACGATGCGCGGCACCGCCAGCGAAGATGCGCGCATTCCGACCCTTTTACCTGCACACGCCTGATTTCGGAGCTTGTAATGAAATTTTCACATGAGTCAATCGAGAAGAACCCGTGGCTGCTGATCGGACTGGTTTTGCTGGTCGTATCTTTCGGCGGCCTGGTGGAAATCGTTCCCCTGTTCTTCCAGAAGTCGACCACCGAGCCGGTGGCCGGCCTGAAGCCTTACTCGGCCCTGCGCCTGGTCGGACGCGACATCTACGTGCGGGAAGGTTGCTACAACTGCCACTCGCAGATGATCCGTCCGTTCCGCGCCGAGACCGAGCGCTATGGCCACTATTCGGTGGCCGGCGAATTCGTCTACGACCGTCCGTTCCAGTGGGGTTCCAAGCGCACCGGTCCCGACCTGGCGCGCGTCGGTGGCCGCTACAGCGATGAATGGCATCGCACCCACCTGGACAACCCGCGCGACGTGGTGCCGGAATCGAACATGCCCGGCTACCCGTGGCTGGCCAAAACCAAGCTCAATCCGGCCGAAGTGATTCCGAAAATGCGCGCCCTGCAGCGCCTGTCGACGCCGTACTCGGAAGAAGACATCGCCCAGGCACCGGCCGCGCTGGCCGACAAGACTGAACAGGATGCCCTGATCGCCTATTTGCAGGGCCTCGGCATCCAGATCAAAACCAGGAACTGACATGGCAATCGAACATATTTTTGACAGTGCGAGCAGCGTAATGACCGTCATCAGCTTCGCCACCTTCTGCGGCATTTTGCTGTGGACGTTTGTCCTCAAGGGCAACAAGGACTTCGAAACGCAGGCGGCGCTGCCGTTTGCGGACGATAACGAGGACAACACAGGGGAGAGCGGTCATGGCTGATTTCACCAGTGGTTTCTGGGACCTCTACATCATCATCATCACGATCCTGGCGATCGTCGGCTGCGGCGTGCTGCTGTGGTCGCAATCGACCCACACGGTCGAACCGGGCAGCGACGGCACCACCGGCCACGTGTGGGACGAAAACCTGACCGAACTCAATACCCCGCTGCCGCGCTGGTGGATGTGGCTGTTCTACATCACCATCGTGTTCGCGCTGGTGTACCTGGTGCTGTATCCGGGGCTGGGCAGCTACGCCGGCAAGTTGGGCTGGAAGTCGACCGGCGAATACCAGCAGGAGCTGGCCAAGGCCGATGCCGACTACGGCCCGCTGTTCGCCAAATACGCCAGCGAGGACCTCAAGGCCGTGGCGGCCGATCCGCAGGCGCATGCTATCGGCGAGCGCATGTTCCTGACCTACTGCGCGCAGTGCCACGGTTCCGATGCGCGCGGCAACAAGGGCTATCCCGACCTGACCGACAAGGACTGGCTGCACGGCGGCGAGCCCTCGGTGATCAAGGAAACCATCATGAAGGGCCGTAACGGCATGATGCCGCCGATGGGCGCGGCGGTCGGCTCCGAGTCCGATATCGAGAACGTGGCGCATTACGTCAAGAGCCTGTCGGGCTTGACGGCCGATCCGATCAAGGTTTCCTTCGGCAAGTCCAAGTTTGCCGCCTGCATCGCCTGCCACAGCGCCGGCGGGGTCGGCAACCAGGCACTGGGCGCGCCCAACCTGACCGACAAGGTCTGGCTGTACGGCGGCAGCGCCGAGACGATCATGGAAACGATCCGCAAGGGCCGCACCAACACCATGCCCGCCTTCCACGAATTCCTGGGCGAGTCGAAGGTGCACGTTCTGGCGGCGTATGTCTGGAGCCTGTCGAACGATCCGGCCAAGCCGCAAGTGGCGGAGGTAGCTGCCAAATGAACGAGGCCCCCACCAAGCCGGCGGTGATCCGGATGTATGCGGCGCGCGAGGAAATCTATCCGCGCGAAGCAAAAGGACGATACGCAAGCTTGCGCTGGGCCTGCGTGTGGATCACGCAGCTGGTCTTTTACGGCCTGCCGTGGATGAACTGGAACGGCCGCCAGGCCGTCCTGTTCGACCTCGGTGCGCGCAAGTTCTACATCTTCGGCATGGTGTTGTGGCCGCAGGACTTCATCTACCTGGCGGCGCTGTTGATCATCGCCGCCTACCTGCTGTTCCTCGTCACCGCGATCGCGGGACGGGTGTGGTGCGGCTTCGCCTGTCCGCAGACGGTCTACACCGAGATTTTCATGTGGATCGAGCGCAAGATCGAAGGCGCGCGCAGCGCCCGCATCCGCCTCGACCGCCAGCCCTGGACCGCCGACAAGCTGGCCAGGAAGACCGCCAAGCACCTGGCGTGGGGCGCGGTGGCGCTGTTTACGGGCTTTAGTTTCGTGGCCTATTTTGCGCCGGTGCGTTCGCTCCTGGCGAACATCGGCGCCTTTGCGCTGGGACCGTGGGAATGGTTCTGGATCGGCTTTTATGCGTTTGCCACTTACGGCAACGCCGGCTGGCTGCGCGAGCAGGTGTGCAAATATATGTGCCCGTATGCGCGCTTCCAGAGCGCCATGTTCGACAAGGACACCCTGATCGTCACCTACGATCAGGAACGGGGCGAACCGCGCGGCCCCATCAATCCCAAGGCCACGGCGGAAGAAGCGAAGAAAAAGGGCGACTGCATCGACTGCAATATGTGCGTGCAGGTGTGCCCGACCGGGATCGACATCCGCAAGGGCTTGCAGTACGAATGCATCGGCTGCGCCGCCTGCGTGGACGCCTGCAACGGCGTGATGGACAAGATCGACCTGCCGCGCGGGCTGATTCGCTACTCGACCGACAACGCGATGGACAACAAGTGGTCGGCCAAGCGCATCGGCCAGCGCATCCTGCGCACGCGCGTGCTGATTTATACCGGGCTGCTGGTGCTGATCGTGGCCGGTTTCGGCACCGCGCTGGCGCTGCGCACCCCGCTCAAGGTCGACGTGATCCGCGACCGCGGTTCGATGGGGCGCGAAGTGGGCGATGGCCTGATCGAAAACGTGTACCGCCTGCAGATCATGAATACGGCGGAAGAGGGGCATAGCTTCCGCATCAAGGTCTCGGGCCTCGATTCGGTGCGCCTGGCCACGCCGGACCAGACGGTGCTCGACGGCGCCAGCACGCGCGCGGTGCCGGTGCGGGTGCAGGTCGACCGGGGCGCGGCGGCCAAAGGCTCGAACCAGATCGAGTTCGAGATCACCGCGGTGGACGACCCGTCGCTCACGGTGCGTGAAAAAGCCGTGTTCATCGTGCCTAAATAATCGTGCCAAAATAAGCAAAAAAGGAGACTCGCATGCAAACCGCCTCACCCCTGACTCCCCCCGCCGGGCCGTGGTACAAGCACCGCTGGCCGTGGCTCCTGATGCTCGGTCCCGCCATCGTGGTGGTGGCCGGCGTCAATCTCGGCGTCGTGGCCTACCGCGGCCAGGACGCCATGGTGGTCGACGACTACTACAAGAAGGGCAAGGCCATCAACCAGGACTTGCGGCGCGACCGCGCGGCCAGCGCCATGCGCCTCGGTTTCGATGCGCGCTACGATCCGGCCACTGAAAAACTGGCCGGGATGTTGAGCAGCGGCGGGCAGCCTTTGAGCGCGCCATTCAGCATCCACCTGGCGCACGCCACCCAGCCTGAAAAGGATCGCAAGCTGGACGTGATCCCGGATGCGCAGGGGCGTTTTTCGGTGGCGCTGCCGCTGCTCGAACGGGCGCGCTGGCAGGTGGTGGTCGAAGGCGGCAAGCTTGACTGGCGCCTGGCTGCGGCCTGGCACTGGCCGCGCGAGCAGGCGTTGGCGATCAAGGCCGACGTGCAGCAACCAGCCAACTAAACGGGGGAGTGTCGATGCGTCTTGCGATGAAAGTACTGTGGCCCGCTTTCCTGGCGGCGATGCTGGCCGAAGGCTGTTTCTTTGCGCTGTTCGATCCGCGCGAAGAACTGCACCTGGGTGAATTGGCCTTGTCGCCGATGGCGGTGTACACGATCGGCTTTTTCTTCTTCTGGATCTTCTGCGCGCTGGCCAGCATGCTGACCTATTATCTGGTGGTGGTGCCGGACGATCCGCATCCGCCGTTTTAAGCGTTCGTCGTAAAAGGCCGACGCGCGTTTTTCAATGTGCTTTGATAGCCCGAGATGGCAGGGCAGGCATTTGTCGACCTGCGCTTTCCCGATATTTTACGATTGGCGTTAAACAGAACTTTTTCGATTCCAGTCCAAAACGTCAACGCGATTGGCATCCCATAGTGATTCGAGTGCGTTTCCAGCATCTTGACTCGCCAGATTTGCCTCTGCTGTCGAAATTGGAATGGCGATCAGAGGGAAAATGGTTCGGTCGCTCAATACGACTTTGGACATGCCGTCCCATTGATACGGGGCGGTAAAGTAAATATGACGGAGCGGAGTGCCGGGAAAGTACATCCCGCCAATTTCTTCGAAGACGGTCCCAGGTGAAACCCGCCATTGACTTTTTATGATATAAAAGGCGATTGTAGAGAGTAGATTAAGCCCTCGCGCGTCGTCCATGCGCGTGTCGATCAAGATTTCTGTGCGGATCTGGACGGCAGGATTTCTGCTCTGGTCAAGGTCCATCAGGCCGACCGTTGCGCCAACCAGGCCTCCTTCCGTCTGGCTCGAATAAATGGGGATGCTTGTGGTCCGTTCATCGTCGTCGTACTTGGTGACAGCGAACTCCCCCCCAATCTGGTGGCGAAGAAAACTTACCCAATCTTTGTGCGCTTGTGTTGTTGTCATTTCCAACTTCGTTGCGGTATCTGTTAATCGGGTTCTTAACGGGCTTCTGCCCGGGAGTGTTGGCAGCTTGTAGGCGACCGTGAGTGGCTCCCCTGCCTGCTCGGACATGTCTGCATCGGCACCCAAGGCGGTGCATCCTGCGCCGACGCGAACGGACTGTTTACAGCGCGTTCTGGAACTATACTGTCTGATAAATATAGCCAACCATGCCATGACGGGATACCCAGATGATGAAAACCGACATTCCAACTTCCAACAAGCAAGTTTTTTTGATCGGCATGCTGATCGCGTTGCCGCTCCTGCTGGCCACGTTCTTCTATTACCTGACTCCGCACCAAAAAGCGCCGGATGCCATGGAAACCGGTTTGGTCGGCGGCATACTGCTGGCATCGGGATTATTCGCCCTGGTTCTCTGCGCCAGCATGCTGATGCGTCACTCGGTCGAACTGGGCGCCGATGCCATTGTGGTCAGGCATGCCTTCTACACCTTCCGGCTGGCGCGCGCCGACATCCGGGCGCCCGCCATCGAGCGCCTGCCCGACGTGCGCAGCCTTGGCATCACAACCAAGCGCAACGGCATCGCTGGCTTCGGATTTTATTCGGGATGGTTCAACGCCAGCAAGGGCGAGCGGGTATTCATGGCGGTGTCCGGCGTACCGCTCGTGGTGTTGCGCTTTACCGGGCATCCAAAATGCTCGGTGCTGGCCATGAGCAGCAGTGGCAGCCTGGAAGCCGACCTTGCCACCTGGCTCGCGCAGGGATCAGCCGCGCTGGCGCGCGGCGGGCTGCCAGCCTGAGAGCCCCTTGCCGGGTGCCCCTGGCCGGGCGCCCCTGGCTCACGCCATCGGGCTGCACTGTTCGGTGCCGGCGGCCAGCGCCTTGAGCATGGCCGGGTCGAGCAAGGTCAGTTCGCGCTTGTCGACGCTGATCCAGCTCTGCTTTTTGAAGCGCGACAGCAGGCGGCTGATGCTTTCGATGGTCAACCCCAGGTAATTGCCGATATCTTCGCGCGACATGCGCAGCTGGAAGCTGGTGGCCGAGTAACCGCGCGCCGCATAACGCGCTGACAGGTTGACCAGGAATACGGCAAAGCGCTGCTCCGCCCGCATATTTCCCAGCAACAGCATGACATTCTGTTCACGCGTGATTTCCTGGCTCATGATGCGGTGGAAATGGCGCAGCAGGGTCGGCACTTCGCCAAACAATTCTTCCAGGCGCTCGAACGGGATTTCGCACACTTCGCTGTCTTCCAGCGCGACCGCGTCGCAATGGTGGCGGTCGCCGCTGATGGCGTCCATCCCCAGCAGTTCGCCCGCCATCTGGAAGCCGGTGATCTGCTGCTCGCCGTTGGCGTTGACCTGGTAGGTCTTGAAGTGGCCGAAGCGGATCGCGTACAGGTTGCGGAACGGCTCGTCCATCTGGTACAGGCGCTCGTCGCGCAGCACGCGGCGGCGCTTGCCGATAATGTTGTCGAGGCGACTGATGTCATCGTTTTCGAGTCCCATCGGCAGGCACAGCTGATGCATGCTGCATCCGGCGCAGCTGGCCTTGAGTGCGGCGACGTTGAGCATGGCTGCCGGAACGAAGGGGAGAGGCTGAGGCATAGGGTCTGACGGTTTGTGGCTTGAGCCGTATGATACCCCACGGCGACCCCGGCGCACGGGCGAATACCGGAACAGATGGGGCTGTTTCCCCGATACAGATGACTGTTTTTCCCGGCCGGGCATGCATTATGCAGATTTGCGTTGTGCATGTCCTAACAACGCGATCCATACCCCTGCGCATGGCGCGGCGCCGGCCTCAGCGCGGGCGGAAACGCACGTCGACCGTCGACACGTCGCCGCTGACCTTGGCTTTCTTCGGTTTCTTGGGTTTTTTCAGCACCTCGCCGGTGGTGTTGGTGAGCGGCACCCTGTGTTCCGGCGAGAAACCAGGCTCCTCGATGCGTTCCAGGGTTTGCTTCGTCAGAATTTCGATGGCGGCGAGCAATTGCACCTCGTCCGCGCAGACCAGCGAGACCGCTTCGCCCGAGGCCCCCGCGCGGCCGGTGCGGCCGGTGCGGTGGATGTAGTCTTCGGCCACGATCGGCAGGTCGAAATTGACCACCTGCGGCAAGTCGTCGATATCGAGCCCGCGCGCGGCCACGTCGGTCGCCACCAGGATCTTCGCTTCGCCGGCCTTGAAGCGCTCGAGCGCGCGCAGGCGCGCCGGCTGCGGCTTGTCGCCGTGAATCGAATCGGCCGCGACGCCCTGCGCCTGCAAGGTCTCGACCAGCTGGTCCACGCCCTTGCGCGTCTTGACGAACACCAGCACCTGGCCCCAACGGTGCTTGTTGAGCAGGTGCAAGAACAGTTCCGGCTTACGTTTTTTGTCGACCGGCACGACCCACTGGCGGATACGCTTGACGGTGCTGTTGCGCGGGCTGACCTCGATGCTCAAAGGGTCGCTCAGCAGCTTGCCGGCCAAAGCGCGGATCTCGTCCGAAAACGTGGCCGAAAACAGCAGGGTCTGGCGTTTTTTCGGCAGGGCGGCGAACACGGCGTCGAGTTCGCGCGAAAAACCCAGGTCGAGCATGCGGTCGGCTTCGTCGAGCACCAGGGTCTCGAGCTGGTCGAACTTGAGCGCGTTCTGGCGGTACAGGTCGAGCAGGCGGCCGGGAGTGGCCACCAGCACGTCGAGTCCCTTGCGCAGCTTCATCATCTGCGGATTGATGCTCACGCCGCCGTAGGCCACGTGGGTACGCAGCGGCAAGCCAGCCCCGTAGGCACGGAAACTCTCGTGCACCTGCTCGGCCAGTTCGCGCGTGGGCACCAGCACCAGCACGCGCACCGCATTGGCGCCGACCTGGCCCTGCAAGGTCAGGCGCTGCAACAGGGGCAGGGCGAAGCCGGCGGTCTTGCCGGTGCCGGTCTGGGCGGCGGCCATCATGTCGCGCCCGGCCAGCACGGCGGGAATGGCTTGCGCCTGCACTGGCGTGGGCGTGCGGTAACCGAGCGCGTCCAGCGTGCGCACGAGGGGATCGATCAGACCGAGGGAATCAAAAGACATGGGGAAGCGACCTTGCAGCGAAAGAACAAGGGCGTAGTTTACTCTGTCCGGCGCTTGCCGTGGCGCAAAAGCCTACCGGGTCAATGGCGCTGTCGCCACTTGGGGCTTGGTCGGTTCCGGCTTGTCGCCGCAGGCGGCCGTGGCCAGAACGAGCATGCAGCAGGCGGCCAGCGCCGCGAGCGAGTGAAAGCGTGGTTTCATGGTGCACTCCCTTGTAAAAAGGATATCCTACCCAAAACCACGCCCGCGCGGCGCGCTGTTCCTTACCTGGTGCCTGCCGGTCAGAAACGGTAGCTGATACCGGCGCGCAAGACCGGATAAACCTTGTAGGCCTCGACGTCGGCTTCCATCTTCACGCGCTCGGTGGCGACATCGCGCGCCAGGGTGGCGCAGGCGGCGGCCGCAGCGGTGCATTGCGAGTTCGTCAAGCGGCCCTTCGGGTGACCTTGCCACAGCGCGCCCAGATCGGCGCTGAGCTGCCACTTCTTGTCGGTGCTCAAGGCATTGCCCCAGCCCACGCCGACATACGGCGCGCCCTTGTTGTACTCGATCCCGCCGTTGAGGATGCCGACCTGGCTGGCGGCGTATTGCTTGCCGTTGATGTTGAAAAAGCCGTTCGAATCCTGGCGCGCCACCATGCTGATCTTGTTACCGTTGTACACCACGCCGCCGGTCAGGCGGAACGGGCTGTTATCGATCAAGTGCCAGTCGAACAGCACATCGATATTTTGCAGCTTGGCCTTCATCGTGTAGCTCAGGGTGCTGGCGGTATCGTTGTACTTGTGCTGGAAGTAGCTGGCGCCGAAACGGGCGTTCAGGGTTTTTTCCATTGGGAAAATCAGATGGGCGCCGACGCCCGTGGTGCCGACTTCGGCGGTAACGGCGACTTCGGCTTGCGCGCTGGCGGCGAGCAACAGGGCGGCGACCGCCATGACGGTATTCTTGATATACATGCAATGACCTTTGACGAATGACTGGGCGATGGCGGCATTGTACCGGTTGAGGCGGCGAGACGCGCTGGCATCGTGGCTCGCCATGCTACTCCAGTCGGGGCTGGCGATCCAGTCCCTTAAGGTAAGCAATTGTCGTTGTTTGTCGCCGCGGCGCATGGCGGCGGCGCGCACGGCAACGGTGTCTGGCCTGTATTGACGGGCGAAACGCCAGGGCGGCGCTGGTTTCCGCTGTGGTGGTTTCTTGTCGGAATCCATGATAAATTCTGTCGCGGCAAAACGCCGATGATACCCACCAGGAGACTTTCGCATGCATACACCGTTCCGCCGCGCCATCGCGCCCTGCCTGACCGCCGCGCTGGTGGCACTGTCGCTCGGCGCCGCCTTGCCGGTGCTTGCGGCCGCTGGCGCGAGCGCGCCGGCCGGCATGGAGAACCGTGAAAGCGCCTTCGACAAATGGGCCGACCGCTTTGCCGCCGACTGGGTGCGCCTGTCGCCCCAACGCGCCACGGTCGACCAGTACTTCGCCGGCGCCGAACAGCAGGCGCTGGACCGCCAGCTGGCCCCGATCACGCCGGCGCAGCGCGCCCGCTACACGGCGCTGGCCAAGACCGGGGTGGCGCGCCTGGACCGCTTTCTGGCCGGCGCGCTCGATGCGACCGACCGCGTGTCGGCCGAAACCATGCGCTGGTCGCTGGCCAATCATCTGGCCGGCGAGCGTTTCGACGAGCACGCGTTCGTGTTCTCGCAGTTCGGTGGCACGCATATCGCGCTGGTCAACTTCATGACCAGCGCGCACCCGCTGCGGCGCGCGGCCGATGTCGAGAGCTACCTGGCGCGCCTGGCGCAGATCGGCGAGCGCATGGACCAGGCCAGCGCGCGGGCGCGTGCGGCCGCGGCGCGCGGCATGCTGCCGCCGCGCTTCATCCTCGAACGCGCGCAGGGGCAGGTTGACGCCTTCCTCAAGCCAGCGGCCGATAAAAACGTGCTGGTGCTGTCGCTGGCCGAGCGCAGCGCCGCGCTGGCCGACCTGACGCCGCAAGCGCGCGCCGCCGCCATCGACCAGGCCACGGCGATCGTCGGCAAGCGCATTTTGCCGGCCTACGCCAGGACCCAGGCGCTGCTGGCCGAACTGCACCCCAAGACCGGCGACGAAGCCGGCATCGCGCGCCTGCCCGACGGCGCCGCCGCCTACAGCCATGCACTGGCCAGCTACACCGGCACCACCTTGGGCGCGGCGCAGATCCACGCGATCGGGTTGCGCGAAGTGGCGCGCATCGAAGGCGAGATGGACCGCCACCTGCGCCAGTTGGGGTTTACCGAAGGGAGCATCGACGTGCGCATGAAAGCGCTCGACAAAACCTTCCAGCCGGCCGCCGGACCCGATCCGCGCGCGGCGATCCTTGCCAGCTACGTCGCCATGGTGAAGGATGCGGAAAAGCGCAGCGCCGCATTATTCAACCTGATGCCGCGCGCGCCGGTGGAAGTGCGGCGCGAACCGGCGCTGACCGAAGGCAGCGCCTCGGCGCACTACAGCGTGCCGGCGCCGGACGGCAGCCTGCCTGGCATCTTCTGGGTACCGCTGCGCGGGCCGGCGTTCGACATGATCCGCATGCGCAGCCTGGCGTATCACGAAGCGGTGCCGGGGCATCACTTCCAGCTCGCGATCCAGCAGGAGCTTGGCGGCCTGCCGAAGTTCCGCACGCAGCGCATTTTTGGTGGCGGCAGCGCGCACTCCGAAGGGTGGGCGCTGTACACCGAGCGGCTGGCGGTGGAGCAGGGCTGGTACGAAGGCGACGTGCCGGGGCTGCTCGGTGCGCTCGGGTCCGAACTGTTCCGCGCGCGCCGGCTGGTGGTCGACACCGGCTTGCACAGCAAAGGCTGGACGCGCCAGCAAGCGATCGACTACGGCATTGGCGCGGCCGAGGTTGAGCGTTACGTCGTGTGGCCGGGCCAGGCCTGCGCCTACATGCTCGGCATGCTGCGGATACTCGAACTGCGCGAAAAGGCGCGGCTGGCGCTCGGTGAGCGCTTCACCCTGCCGGCGTTCCACGACGTCATCCTGAAAAACGGCTCGGTGCCGATGGATGTGCTTGCCAAGATCATCGACCAGTGGATCGCCGACCAAACCAAGCCCGCCTAAGCCCCGCGCAACCGCCCGCCGCCCAACCGGGGTCAGAGCTTTAACTAGAAATTTTGTTAAATCCTGCCCTCGGTTTGATTGATGTTGGGACAACCTTTTCTTAACCGAGGTAGGCCCCAGTTAAGAAATATTAGCCATGAGTATGCCATTTTTGGTCCCAGTGCATCCGTTGGCCGCATGTTGTACAGCCGGGCTCTGAAGTGCCCCGGTTTTGCAAGAATGTGAAATGTTGCGAGTTAAAGCTCTGACCCCGGTTGTAGGGTGTTTCCGAACTGTTTGGGGGGTTATCTGGTGACGTGGAAGTCTTTGCCGTTGACGATGCTGCCGGCGGGGTCGATGGTGATCAGGTGCATGCCGCTGTCTTGCAGGCCGAGCCTGGCCAGTTGGGCCGGCGCGATGCGCAGGATGTAGTTTCCTGGTGCGATGCCGCCGAGCACGTAGTAGCCGTCCGCGCTGCTGGTCGTTTTGCCCATCACTTTTCCGCCCTGGTCCAGCAGTTCGAGCTCGACGTCGCCGATGCCGCGCTTGCCGCTCGCACCCGCCAGCCAGGTGGTGCCGTCGATCTCGCCCGTGACGCCGACCGCTACTTCCAGCCGGCTGACCTTGCCCGGTCGCGGAACCAGCCGCCGCCCCGCTTCGCGCGTCTGCCATTGCGGGTCTTCCAGGGTGGCGGGGTCGATCGCGATGTCGGCGTGCTGGTGCGCCGGCAGCCGGTTCAGGTAGGCCACGCCGTCGTCGCCGGTACGTGCCACGTTGGCGCTGCCGTTGACGGCAAATCCGGCGCCCTTGATCGGTTCGTCGTCGCCATCCATCACGCCGTTGCCGTTCTTGTCGAGGAAGACGCGGACCGAGGCCGCGCCCCCGCCTGCCATCGGCACGGCGTCGTGCAGCCAGCGCCCGCTGCGCGGTTCCCGGCCGAGCGCCATGAACAGCTGGACCCCGCCGCCGTAGGCGCCGCGGCTGGTGTAAAACGCGTTCACGCCCATGCCGACGCTGCCTACGCCTTTGTTGAGCGAGGCGCTCCAGCGCAGCTGCGGGTCGGCGAAGGTGCGCGTGACGGCGCCGTTGAGGAGGTAGCCGTCGCCGACGAATTTGTCGGCCCCCAGCGCCAGCGACGAGATGCCGGCGTCGGGCAGGATGGCGTAGTGCAGCTGGCCGCTGATGCCGACGCCGGCCACGCGCCGGCTCGCTTGCAGGCTGCCGTCGGCCTGGCGCGCGCCGCCGCTGGCGCGCCAGTGGAGGTTGCCGCTCATGGCGGTGCCGCGGGTGTACGCGGACAGGCGCGCGCCGGCTTCGTGCCGCGTGTTGCCGGAGGCGAGCCGTTCGCGCCGCAGTTGCAGCGCCAGCGGCAGCGGGGTGCGTCCGTCGCCCGGCAGCAGGCCGTCGAGGCGCACTTCGTCGCGGCTGCGCAGCGGGTCGGCGTCGGGCAAAAACAGTTCGCTGCTAAAGCCGTCCAGGCGCGCGTGGCTGGCGCCGAGCGCCATGCCGCCGACCCGCGTCTTGAGGCCGATCCGGGCCAGGGCGCCGCCGTCATCGGCGCGCGCGAACGCGGCGTCGGCCAGCAGCGCGCGCCAGTAGCCGTGCAGGCCAAGGTTGGCGTAGCGCCGCTGGCGGCCGTCCAGCGCCAGGCGTACCACGCCGCCGCTGGCGGTCAGTTGCGCCAGCACGCCGACTTCGACCTGGGCCAGCGCACGCTGGCCCTGCTGGACGCTGGCGCTGTAGGCGATGGCGCCGGGCGCAAGCGCCGCCTGGTCGATCAAGAAACTCTGGCGTTCGACGCGCAGTTGGCCCAGCGGCCCGTGGAACACCAGGCGGAATTCATTGCTGCCGTAGATCAGGGGCTGGTCGTCGAAGCGGTAGCGGCCATCGGGGCGCGCTTGCTGGAAGCCGATCAGGGCGTCGTTGAAGTACAGTTCCACGTCCCAGCCGGGCGGCAGGTCGCCTTGCAGCGTGTGGCGGTCGGTGCGCGGGCTCTGGCCGAGCGCGCGGTTGGAGATGGCCACGCCGGCGCGCCCGCTACCGGCGTGCGCGATGTCGGCCACGCCGGCGGCGAGCACGCTGCCAAGCGCGATGGTGCGCGCGTGCAGGGGGCCGAGCAGGCCGGCGTCGGGGTCGTTGCGGGCCAGGGTCATGCGCGCGCCGGCGCCGGCGCCGGCGGCGCTGTTGGCGGCACTGACGTAGAGTGCCGCTTCCATGCCCGCCAGGTCGCCGGTCAGGTAGGCGGTGTAGCCGACCGTGCTGCCGCCGCGTCGCAGGTCGGCGGCGATGGTCTGGTCGATGAAGGGCACGCCGGCGAGCGCGTAGGGCGTGTCGAGACGAGGGTAGGCGGGGGCGGGCGCGCCGTCCGCACGGCGCGCCGGGCCGGCGCGCGACTGGCGTTCGAGGCGCGCCTGCAGCGGCAGTGTTTCGCGCGCACGCACGCGCAGCACCAGGCTGGCCATGTCGATCTCGAGGTCGAGCGGCAGCCATTGCGCCAGCAGGCGGCTGGCGACGTACAGGTCGTCGGGATGGCGCAACACGCGCGCCGCCTCAAAACCGGTGCGCTGCTCGCCGATGACGACCAGGCGCTGCGCCAGGTCGAGCCGGAAGCCGCGCTGCTCGTCGAGGATGTAGCCGCTGGCGACGCCCTCGGCCGGGTCGGTGCGGATGGCGATGGTGAGCAGGCGTGCCAGTTCGCCCAGCGGCAGGTGGATGTCGTCGCCGTGCTGGTAGGCGCCGATGGCGTCGGCGACCAGGTGCTCGCCGAGCCGCACTTCGAGCACCAGGTCGGGACCGTCGGCGGCGCGTGCAGGCGCCGGCAGCGCCAGTAACAGCAGTGCCAGCAAACGCAGCAGGCAGAGCCGGCAAGCGCGCCGGCGCGGGCGGTGGGATCGCATGCTGGCGCTTACGTCGTTGGCGCGACTGCGGCCGCGCTCCTGTCAGGGCAGGGCCAGCGTGGCTTCGGCCAGCAGGGCGCCGCCGGCTTCGGCCCGTTCGCGATAGCGCAGGTGCACGGTGCCGCGCGCGAGGTTCACGCCGGCCGGCATGGCCAGGCTGGCTTTGCGCATCGGATTGGGGGTGTAGATCGCTATTCCGGCAGCCCTGGCCAGCACCTGTTCGGCCCCGCCCTGCGGGGTAAAGGCGGCGCTGATGTCGCCGTACACCGAGCTGTCGCCGCTGCGCGCGATCTGGAACACCAGTTGCGCGCCCTGGCCGCTCTTCTGCAACGCCAGCGCGCCCAGGGTCACGCTGGCGCCTTCGGTCTGGTGCCGCACGATGACGGGAATCGAGGCGCCGATCAGGGAGTTGAGCACCACGCCGATCTGCTGCGCGTTGGCGCCGTGCTGTTCGACGCTGGTGGCGCTGCTGCGGTCGGCCAGTTTTTCGAAGTGCAGGTGCGAGCGGTATTCGCCGGCCGCCAGCGCCTCCGGCTTGCGCAGCATGACGCGCACCACTTGCGCGGTGCCCGGCTGCAGGGTCACCTGGCGCGGCGAAAAACTGAGCATGGCGTCGGCGAAGCGCTCGTCCGGGCCGGCCGTGTCGGCGCTGGTGAATTCGCCGCTCTCGGTCATGCGGCGGTTGACGAGGCTGATGCGGTAGGTGGCGGGAGTGCTGTCGCTGTTGATCAGTTCAACCTGGGCGGCGCGCTGGTTCTTGGCGAAGACGACGCGGGTCGGGTTGAGCATCAGGCCGGCCATCGCTTGCAAGGGCAGCATGGCCATCAGGGTGGCGGCGAGCAGGCGCGCGGCGCGCGGGAAAGTAAAAATGGCATGCATGGTGGGCCTCGCGGTTCGATGATCGGCTATTGGTATTCGATGGTGATGTGGAAGGTGCCGCTGTAGTTGCCGGCGCTCTGGCCGGCGCCGACCTGCAGCGTGGCGCCGATTGACAGTGCCTGGCTGCCGCCGGTGAGCACGCCGCCGCCGGCGGGGGCGCTGGTAAAACCGGTCAGCGCCATGCTGGCCGCGCCGGCGTTGATGCTGGCGGCGGACGGCAGGCTGACGATGTAGACCAGGTTGGCGTTGGCCGGCTTGCTGTCGCTGATGGTGAACCTGGCCGGCGCCGCCGCCGATGGCAGCAGCACGACGCCGCCGCTGGAGGCGCGGTTGCCGTGCGCGTCGACGCTGACGCTGCCGGCGGAGGTGACGGCGAAGCGGCCGAAGGCCAGGCCGCCGGCGGGAGCGGCGTTCAACTGCGCGCGCGCCGGCGCGGCGGCCAGCACGGTTGTCAGTATGGCCAGCGCCACCGCCAACGCGCCGCCGCGGCGCGCGTCAGTTGTATTCAACGGTGGCGATGACATCGCCGGCATACACGCCAGGGACCTGGTTCGCTGCCACGGTCAGGGTGCCGCCCACGTACAGCGACTGGGCGCCGCCGGCCGAGAGGGTGCCGTTGGTGGCGTCGCCCGAGGTGGCGTCGACGCCGGTCAGGTTGCTGAATTTGGTCAGCGTCATGGTTTCGCCGGCGCCGCCGGTGTTGGTCAGCGCGACCGTGCCGGAATGGGTGATGGTGTAAGTGCTGTTCGGTTCGCCAGTGATGTCGAACTTGGCGGCCGTGGTGGCCGAGCCGCTCATCGCCACCACGCCGTTGACGGTGCGCACGCCGCTGGTGCTGACGGTGATGGTGCCGCCGGCGGCGGCTGCAAAGCTGCCGAAGGCCAGCGGGACCATCGGCGCGATGGCAAGTGGGGTGATCACGGTGCCGCCGGCAATCGCCGTCGCCTGGGCTGCGTGTGCAGGTAAGCCCAGGCCCAGGCCGGCGACGAGGATGGCGATGGCGGCCAGGGTGCGCTGCTGTTGGATCGTTGTGTTCATTCCAGCTCCTAACCTGAATTTTGCACAAAAAAGGGCAAGAATGCCGTAAGTGATTGATAGAATGGGAGTTATCTAGAAACCTACCCTATCAGCACGAACACACCTTGCCCGACATGAATTCTACCCCAGAGCAGCTCCG
>NZ_WHJI01000189.1:0-537 GCF_011682155.1 Massilia sp. CCM 8734 | reverse complement strand
CCATCAGCGACGCCGTGCCGCGCGCCTTGATGTCGAAGTCGCCCTTGCAGCTGTTGTCCGGATTGAACTGCATGTTCCACTTGTACAGGTCGCTAATAAACGGCCTGGTCACGCCCTCGTCGTAGTTGGTGATCAGGTCCTTCATCACGATGGAGGCATTCGCCATCAGCATGGACATGCCCGATGCGGTACCGGCGGCGCCTTGAGTGGCATTCTCCCCCTGCATGTAGCGCGGGATGGCGGTGACGTCATCGGCATTCTTTTTGAACATTTCGACAATGGGCAGCAGTTCTTCCAGCCCGTTCGGCACGTTCAATACCCGGATGGCCGGTTGGCTGGCGTCCTGCCCCGCGCGCTTCCAGATCTTGAACGGGTACATGTCGTCCGCGTCCTCGGCCGGCGACAGCAGGTTCATGTTCACCTCGATCTGTGGCCCGGCCGACAGCGCCGCGTTGTCGAGTACCATGCGCGTGGCCGCGTTCACGGTGGTCTGGTCGTCGCGCATGATCGAGGCGAAGCCGTCGCCGAAGATGCTCG
>NZ_WHJI01000188.1:0-549 GCF_011682155.1 Massilia sp. CCM 8734 | reverse complement strand
GCGGCATCGGCACTGGGACCGCCTCCTTCCCCTTGGTAATGCCGGGCGTGAAGGTTCGCCGCTCCCAGTCGATCCACTCCCAGCAGGCGCTGGCCGCTTCCGACTCGCGCAGGCCCAGGCCGTACATGAGACGCACAGCGACGGCGACGGACGGCGAGCGCGTGGTCGCCTTGTCGATCTCTGCCAGCCAGTCGTCGGTGGTTTTGGTGGGCAAGGTGGCGCGCGGGATCTTCTGGACCGGCAGCATGGGCACGTCCCACGGCAGCTTGGGAATAATCTTGCGCTTGACGGCCCAGTTCACCAGCAGCTTGAGCTTGCGCAGCCAGTGGTTCGCGGTGGCCGGCTTGCGCGTGGCCAGGTGCGCGTTTCGCGCCTTCTCGATGATCTCGGTGCCTAAGTCGCTAATCAGCAGCTGGCCCAGCCCGTGAAGGTGCCGGCGCTTGAAAACGTCGATCCCGCGGCGATGCGACTTGCTGGCGATCGGCGCGCGCAGTTCCTCCCATTGCTCGATCAATTCCTCCAGCGTCGGGACCAGCTGCATGCCGCTCG
>NZ_WHJI01000187.1:0-554 GCF_011682155.1 Massilia sp. CCM 8734 | reverse complement strand
TCACATAGAAAAGTTCTCCGGGCGTGCACGGAATGTTATTTACATAAGCCAGCCCCCCGGCACCGCCTGTACCCCCTATGCGGCCTTGCCCCCCGTCGTCGCCCCCATGCGCGCCTCCGGTGCCCACGGTCACCGCGCAAAACGACGTCATTCCAGGTGGCGCATAGAAGGCATAAGTTCCTGACTCCAGCCACTCTTGAGAGCCACTTGGGGGACGGCGAGAAGCGAAAAATCGACGCGCGCCGCGCATCAGAAATTTCTCCCGCCGTCTTGCGCATAGGTGAACGTGCCGTCTTGCAGGAAGACGTAAATATCGACCTTGCCGGCCTGCGCGGTAGGATTCGGCACGCCGCCGCCCATCGCCCACCGCAGTGTCGTCCCGCCGCTAAATGTCACCGTGTGCGCCCCGCCGAAAGCGACGATGACAGTAAAGCTTTTCCCTGCCACGGATGCCGGCAATGTGATCGTCGTGTTTGCGGTGGTCGTGAACTTCTGCACCGTCCCGTTGGTAAGATCGACCGCGAACGAAGCGCCCGGTGCCGGCGCATACGTGG
>NZ_WHJI01000186.1:0-554 GCF_011682155.1 Massilia sp. CCM 8734 | reverse complement strand
TCACATAGAAAAGTTCTCCGGGCGTGCACGGAATGTTATTTACATAAGCCAGCCCCCCGGCACCGCCTGTACCCCCTATGCGGCCTTGCCCCCCGTCGTCGCCCCCATGCGCGCCTCCGGTGCCCACCGTCACCGCGCAAAGCGACGTCATTCCAGGTGGCGCATAGAAGGCATAAGTTCCTGACTCCAGCCACTCTTGAGAGCCACTTGGGGGACGGCGAGAAGCGAAAAATCGACTCGCGCCGCGCATCAGAAATTTCTCCCACCGTCTTGCGCATAGGTGAACGTGCCGTCTTGCAGGAAGACGTAAATATCGACCTTGCCGGCCTGCGCGGTAGGATTCGGCACGCCGCCGCCCATCGCCCACCGCAGTGCCGTCCCGCCGCTAAATGTCACCGTGTGCGCCCCGCCGAAAGCGACGATGACGGTAAAGCTTTTCCCTGCCACGGATGCCGGCAATGTGATCGTCGTGTTTGCGGTGGTCGTGAACTTCTGCACCGTCCCGTTGGTAAGATCGACCGCGAACGAAGCGCCCGGTGCCGGCGCATACGTGG
>NZ_WHJI01000185.1:0-566 GCF_011682155.1 Massilia sp. CCM 8734 | reverse complement strand
GTCCACATGCGCTAAGCTTGTTGCACGTGGCGGCAAATTTACTTGCCCAACTCGACACGGATCTTTTCGCCCATCTCATTCCTGCCTACCGCCGGTACTTTATCAATTTTTTACCCATGCAGCATAGGATTTCTCCATGCCTAACAGCCCCGCCATGGATATGGACCCGTCCGATGCCGAGTTTAGCAAGAGCGAACTTGCCGACTTGGCCCAAGTATCCCCGGAAATTGCCGACCAGTCACGCAAGAATTTTACGACAATCTTGCATTTTATCAATAAAGCAACGGCTACCGCTATTGCGGACCGAATGGGCATGCACGAATCGTCCATTTCTCGTGCGAAATCGGGCGGGCAGCTCAATTACTGCGCGCGTTTGCTCGCAGCGGCCGGGCTCAAGGTCGTTCCCGTCGACGCCATTGTCTACCTGCAACCGGACGAATACCGATGAAAACCTAGTGCCCCGCAGTTGACCTCCTAATCGAGGCCGCTGACATGAAGTGCGCAAGTCTGCATTTTTAGCGGACGGCGTTGTGCCGCCCCTACTGTCTGTCCGTGTGACCGGAAAC
>NZ_WHJI01000184.1:0-567 GCF_011682155.1 Massilia sp. CCM 8734 | reverse complement strand
AAATCGGTACCACCCCTTCCCATCCCGAACAGGACCGTGAAACGATTTTACGCCGATGATAGTGCTGCAACCAGTGTGAAAGTAGGTCATCGTCAGGCTAGTTATAAGAGAAAGACCCCGGTAAGCCTAAGCGCGCTCAAGATCGCGCTTAGTGCAAACCGGGGTTTTTTTTCGTCCGCATTTTTGTTGGACGATCGCCAGGTGATCTGGGATGCCCTGGGGACAGGGCATGAGCACCAGCCTATTTCACGATCGTCAGCTGCTTCACAATTTCGACACGGTCATCTCGGTCAGGGCCGGCGATGCGGTCACGGTTGCGTTCAATCTTGTACTCCAATATCACCTATTGCAGCCTTAAAAGCCATCTCAGCAGGAAACCCAACAAATTCCTTGCTAGTGAGCAGCGCCTTTGCTATAGTTCGCCTCCCCGCTGAAGCGCTAGCGAAATCAAGTAGTTGGCAGGCAGTCCAGGGGCGTTTCGAAAGAGACGAAGTAACAAAAAGAGGTTGACGAGAAACGCGAAACGCTGCATAATCTCACCTCTCTGCTGCAACGAACACAACGCTT
>NZ_WHJI01000183.1:0-569 GCF_011682155.1 Massilia sp. CCM 8734 | reverse complement strand
TTCATGGTGTGGGCGTTTTGATTAAGCGTCAGAAACTAAATCATGCCAGAAATGGGCGCCCACTCCCACCTTTTCGCTTGCGCTGCCAAGCAATTTTCATCCGTTCCGCTAGTTTTGCAAGAGGCTCTACATATATCCAAGTATTGCCGCAATCTTCCGGAATATAACACTGAACCTTATTCGTCAAAGCAGCTGAAATAATTTTTTCAGAAATTATTGAGGTAGGCAAACGACGTCTATATAACCGCAACAATTGTGAAACATCACCTTGAACCTCCGTATACACGCAAATGCACACTAGCTCCGGATAGTCCAATACCTCAACTAAAGAGTTAAACTCATCCAAGTTAAAAACTAAAATTTTTTCGGCTGGACAATCAAAAATTTTACATAAGAACTGTTTTAATTGATCGGGCGAGAAATACCACTTCAATAAAAAATCGTAACTGTTTAGCCCTGACCGTTGTAAACGCGCAATTGTAAACATTCCGATATCCGGGCATGATGCCGGTCATGGTAAAACTTGCCCCTCTTCCCGACCTCTCGACTCTCTCGCATCCCGAAAAAGA
>NZ_WHJI01000182.1:0-569 GCF_011682155.1 Massilia sp. CCM 8734 | reverse complement strand
GTCCACATGCGCTAAGCTTGTTGCACGTGGCGGCAAATTTACTTGCCCAACTCGACACGGATCTTTTCGCCCATCTCATTCCTGCCTACCGCCGGTACTTTATCAATTTTTTACCCATGCAGCATAGTATTTCTCCATGCCTAACAACCCTGTCATGGATACGGACCCGTGCGATGTCGAGTTTAGCAAAAGCCAACTTGCCGACTTGGCCCAAGTATCCCCGGAAATTGCCGACCAGTCACGCAAGAACTTTACGACAATCTTGCATTTTATCAATAAAACAACGGCTACCGCTATTGCGGACCGAATGGGTATGCACGAATCGTCCATTTCTCGTGCGAAATCGGGCGGGCAGCTCAGTTACTGCGCGCGTCTGCTCGCAGCGGCCGGGCTCAAGGTCGTGCCCGTCGACGGCATTGTCTACCTGCAACCGGACGAGTATCGATGAAAACCTAGTGCCCCGCAGTTGACCTCCTAATCGAGGCCGCTGACATGAAGTGCGCAAGTCTGCATTTTTAGCGGACGGCGTTGTGCCGCCCCTACTGTCTGTCCGTGTGACCGGAAACATG
>NZ_WHJI01000181.1:0-585 GCF_011682155.1 Massilia sp. CCM 8734 | reverse complement strand
GGCTCGGCGCGGGCAAGCTGATGGGCGACGCGGCCACGCAGATTGCGACCGGATCGGCCGGCGCCCAGGTGCGCGGCTCCCTCGCCGGCCGGGTCGGGAAAGGCATGCTGAGCGAGGGCGTGCTGGAGGAAATGCCGCAGTCGGCGCAAGAGCAAGTATTGACCAATATCGCCATGGGCGAGCAGGACTTGGCCAAGGGTGTCGGCAACGCTGCCGGTACCGGCCTTGTCACGGGCATGGCCATGGGCGGCAGCATGGCGGCGGTGCAGGGGGAACACGCAGCCGCGCCAACACCGGCTCCCACGCCAGCGCCGGGCCCGGCACCTGTGCCCGTGCCACTGCCGGACACCGGCCCGCTTTCGCGCGCGGCGAACGCGGCCCAGGCAGCGCTTGCCGCACAGCGCGTCGCCGCTGCGCCACCAGCTGCGGCAGATCAAGCGCCATCGCTGGGCCAGATCGACGGCCGCCTGGCTGAACTCATTACTATCGGACACGGTTCGGTGGCGCAACGGGTCAAGGGTGCGGACGGCCAGATGAGCGTGACGCCGGCGGTGCCGGGACGCCGCCTTACCGCTGACGAAGTTG
>NZ_WHJI01000180.1:0-585 GCF_011682155.1 Massilia sp. CCM 8734 | reverse complement strand
GGCTCGGCGCGGGCAAGCTGATGGGCGACGCGGCCACGCAGATTGCGACCGGATCGGCCGGCGCCCAGGTGCGCGGCTCCCTCGCCGGCCGGGTCGGGAAAGGCATGCTGAGCGAGGGCGTGCTGGAAGAAATGCCGCAGTCGGCGCAAGAGCAAGTATTCACCAATATCGCCATGGGCGAGCAGGACTTGGCCAAGGGTGTCGGCAACGCTGCCGGTACCGGCCTTGTCACGGGCATGGCCATGGGCGGCGGCATGGCGGCGGTGCAGGGGGAACATGCCGCCGCGCCAACACCGGCTCCCACGCCAGCGCCGGGCCCGGCACCTGTGCCCTTGCCACTGCCGGACACCGGGCCGCTTTCGCGCGCGGCGAACGCGGCCCAGGCAGCGCTCGCCGCACAGCGCGTCGCCGCTGCGCCACCAGCTGCGGCAGATCAAGCGCCATCGCTGGGCCAGATTGACGGCCGCCTGGCTGAACTCATTACTATCGGACACGGTTCGGTGGCGCAACGGGTCAAGGGTGCGGACGGCCAGATGAGCGTGACGCCGGCGGTGCCGGGACGCCGCCTTACCGCTGACGAAGTTG